>JANPCT010000330.1:0-8687 GCA_031431095.1 Acidobacteriota bacterium
GGCGGCGGCAACACCAGCTCCAAGTTCGACATGCCGGACCCGCTGACCGGCGAAACGCGCCGCGTCATGGCGGTGAAGGGCAGCGGTGGGGACCTGCGGTCGATCGCCGCGTCAGGTTTCGCGGTCCTCTATCTCGACAGGCTCGAGGCGTTGATCGCGCGTTACCGTGGCGAGGCGCACGAGGACGAAATGGTCGGGTTGTATCCGCTCTGCGCGTTCGGAGAGAGCCGGGTCGCCGCCTCGATCGACACACCGCTGCATGCGTTCCTGCCGTTTCCGCACGTCGATCACCTGCACCCGGACTGGGCGATCGCCCTCGCGGCGAGCGCCAACGGCGCCGCGAAACTGGCGGAGTTCAACCGCCAATTTGGCCGGCACATCGCGTGGGTGCCGTGGCAGCGTCCCGGGTTCGAGCTGGCGCTGATGCTGCGGAAAGCGGTCGAGGAGCAGCCGGGCTGCGACGGCATCATCCTCGGCGGCCACGGCCTGTTCACATGGGGTGCGACGCAGCAGGAGTGTTACCTGAGCAGCATTCGCACCATCGATCAGATGGGCGCGTTCATCCAGGAGCACGAGCGCCGCGCCGGCCGGCCGCGCTTCGGGGGGGCCGCCGTCACGGCCGTCGTCGAGGACCGCGAGTCGGCGGTGGCGGAGATATTCCCGCACCTGCGTGGCGCGGTGTCGTCGAATCGCCGCGTCATCGGCCACGTCGATACGTCTGACGAGGCGCTGGCGTTCGCCAATTCGACGTGGGCCGAGCAACTGTGCGGCCTCGGCACCAGCTGCCCGGATCACTTCCTGCGCACGCGCATCTCGCCGATGTTCATCAGGTGGAACCCGGGGAGCGACGACCTCGCCTCCTTGCGCTCCCGCATCGACGATCGCATCGTCACCTACCGCGAAGACTACGGCAAGTACTACCAGGCGTTCGCGGACGCGGGTTCGCCGGCGCTGCGTGACAGCAATCCGTCAGTGGTGGTGATTCCCGGGCTCGGACTGTTCGGGTTCGGCAAGGACAAGCGCGAAGCGCGGATCACGACGGAGTTCTTCGTCAACGCCATTCACGTCATGCAGGGGGCGAACGCGCTCGAGGGGGAGGGCGCGCCCGAGCGGATGCTTCCGCAAGTACGGCGTGCGGAGCAGGCGGGGGAGTTCCGCACGTTCCACAACTACGTGGCGCTGCCGCGTCTGGAAGCGTTCCGCATCGAGTACTGGGCGCTCGAGGAAGCCAAGCTGCAGCGCATGCCGGCGGAGAAAGAGTTCAGCCGCAAGGTTGTGCTCGTCGTCGGTGGCGGCAGCGGCATCGGCAAGGAAGTGGCGCTCCAGATCGCGAAACGCGGTGGCCACGTGGTGGTGGCCGACGCCAACGCGGCGGCGACGCAAGCGGTTGCCGGGGAAGCATCCGCGCTGGCGTCGAAGGACATGGTGCAGGCGGCGACCCTCGATTTGACGCGACGCGAGACGATCGCGGATGCCGTACGCGCCGCGGTCCTGCAGTTCGGCGGCTTCGATTGCGTCGTGAACACCGCCGCGATTTATCCGACGCCGGACCCTGCCGTCGCCGCGGAGAACGTCTGGGGCCGCACGCTGCAGATCAATGTCACGTCAAACTTTGTGCTGGCGCAGGAGGCGGCGATTGTGTTCAAGGCGCAGAAGCTTCCCGCCTCGGTCGTGCTGACGAGCTCGGCGAACGCCGTCGTCCCGAAGGCCGGCAGCGAGGCGTACGACGTCAGCAAGGCTGCGATCAATCACTTGATCCGGGAACTGGCCATTGGGCTCGGGCCGCTCGTCCGCGTCAACGGCATCGCGCCCGCGACGGTGATCGCCGGTTCGTCGATGTTCCCGCGCGACCGCGTCATCGTCGCCCTGAAAAAGTACCGCATCGCGTTCGCCGACAGCGAGTCGGACGATCGCCTGCGCGACCGGCTGGCGGAGTTCTACGCGCAGCGCACGATCACCCGCCGGCCGATTCTGCCGATCGACAATGCCAACGCCATCTGCTGGCTCGCCGGCGACCAGAGCGCGAAGACGACCGGGCACGTCATCCCGATTGACGGCGGCCTGCCCGAAGCCTTTCTGAGATAGGCGCGGTGCCGTCGAGGCCGCGCGAGATCAGAAGGCTTGCATCAATTGATCGTTCGGGTAGATGTGGTCGACGTTCTCGGGCGTGACGAGCTGGTGCTTGACGAAGACCGCGGGGGGAACCGTGCGGCGCTGGAGGAGATCGAGCGCGACGGCGACGATCTCCGCGCCGTATTTCTCGGGGAAGTAGGCCACCGAGCCGATCAGGCGCGTGCCGGGCTGGCGTAGCTCGGCGCGGCCTTCCGGCGAGGCGTTCTGCCCCATGATCGCGCAGGACTCCACGCGCCCGGCCTCCTGCATGGCGCGGAGCGCCCCGAGCGCGCTCGGATCGTTGATCGCGCCGATGAGGAATCGCCGGCCGCGATTGCCGCGCAGATGCCGGCGCATGATTTCGAAACTTTCGCCGAGCTTGCCGTCGCCATCCAGGTACGTCACCGCGCAATTCTCGAGCGCGGGGTGCGCCTCCTTCATGCCGACGAGCATGCCGGTGAGGCGCATGCGCGGCAGGCTGCCGGCGCGGTCGAGCGTGAGGAGGATGATTTCATCGGCGTCCGTATAACGCTGCTGCTTGGCCCAGCGGCCCAGGTGGCGGCCGCCGATGAGGCCGGCTTCGTAGTTGTTGGCGCCGAAGTACGTGGCGCCGGGGTGGGGCACTTCGAGCGCGATGAGCGGAATGCCGGCTTCGCGGTACTTCGCGGCAACGATCGGCGCGACATGCTCGTCGGTCTGAAACTCGATGACGAGATCGACCTTCTCCCGCACCAGGACGTCGGCGTTGCGCTGCGCGATCTTGGCGTTGTAGCGATTGTCGACGCAGATGAGTTCGATGTTCTGCGCGGCCGCGGCCCGCTGGAGTCCGGCGGAGATTTCCTTGGAGAACTGGTAGTCGGTCCCCTGCGCCGCGTAGCCAAGCCGGAAGGGACGCTGTTTGAACGGCCGCAGATGCGACCGGTACAGGTTTTCACCGGCTTTTTCAATCATGCCGCACCGCTCGAGCGTGTAGAGCAGGCGGAAGGTCATGCTCTTGGGCAGGCCGCTGCGCGCGGCCACTTCGCGGAGCGGCAGCGCTTCGCCCGACGACCGGAACGCGGAGAAGAGCTGCGAGGCGTGGACCACCGACTTGACGAGGTAGGGATCGCGCGCCGCCGGCTTCGCGTCCGTCTTGCTCTTCACCGCGCGGCTCCTGAATATCCCACGCGAGGATTATGGCGCGCCGTTTTACATCGCGCAACACGATATCGACATGCGAAATCAACGCGACGCCACTGTCGCAGGACTCAGCGCGCGGCCGGGACTTCCGCAGTGCTGGCGCGGGTGATGACGGTGTGGGGCAGTGTGACGGACTCCGGCGTGATGAGATCGTCGTGAAGAATCTCCAACAGCAGGCGCACGGTTCCCTCGCCGATGGCCCGCATCGGCTGCGCGACGGTCGTCAGCGGCGGGTCGGTATAGCGCGCGAAGCGGATGTCGTCGAAGCCGACGACCGAGAGATCCCGCGGCACGCGGAGGCCCTGCTGCCGCGCGTACTCGAGCACGCCGATGGCCATTTCGTCGTTGAAGCAGAAGATCGCGGTCGGTGGGGGCCCGGCACGGAAGAGCCGCTGCGCGCCCTCCGCACCGGACTCGACGGAGAAGTCACCATCGACGACCCTGAGGTTCTCTGCGCCGCGTTGTCGGGCGGTGAGGGTGGCGCCGCGCAGGCGATCGCGACTGAGCGGGCTGGCAAGGGGCCCCGTCACGACGCCGATGCGGCGATGGCCCAGATCGTAGAGGAGCTCCATCGCGTCCGAGGCCGCCCTGGCGTTGTCGATGTGCACGCTCGGGATGCCCAGCCGCGGATTGAACTCGCAGCCATTGACGATCGGCGCGCAGCGCGGGGCGGCGGCGCGCGCGAGACCCGCGGCGGCTTCGGGCAGACGGTGGCCGAGAAAAATCAGTCCGTCCGCTTCCTTGCTGTTCAGCATCAGGGCGTAGCGCTGCTCACGGCGGTCGTCATGCTGCGTGTCGCCGACGAGCACCGCGTAGTCGTCGCGCTGCGCCGCATCTTCGATGCCCTGCAGGATTAGCGAGAAGAAGGGATTCGAGATGTCGGGGACGGTGACCAGCAGTTTCCCCGTGCGGCAGGTCCGCAGGTTCTTGGCGGTGGAGTTGGGAATGTAGCGGAGGACGTCGACGGCTCTGAGGACTCTGAGCCGGGTCTTGATCGAGACGACAGCCGGCCGGCTGAGGACGCGCGACACCGTCGAGGGGGAGACCCCGGCACGCTTGGCGACTTCGTAGATGTTCGACACAAAAGGGACCGGTTCGGGCTCCGCCGCGCCATCCTATCCTGTGCTAGCATCGCCGGCATCAGTGAAATCGATTTCACCGACTCGCGTGAAATCCATGAGGTATCCATTTGCGGCGCAATCTGACCCTGGCGGCGGCAGCCGCCGTCTTCCTTTCCAGTATGTATGCAGGTGTCGGTGCGCAGGCGCCCACGCAGCCGCTTCCGGCCCAGGCGCCCGCCACCCCGGCGCCACCCGCCGGGCAGGCGCCGCCCTTCGGCGGTGGACGGCAGGGACGCGGCACCTTTCCGGCGCAGCAGCGCGAACTCGGGGACGCCGCGACCATCGAACGCGGCGGCACGCTGTACGGGATCAATTGCCGGCTCTGTCATGGACCGGACCTGCGCGGCGGCGACATGGGGGGTGTCAACCTGCTGCGCTCCGCGCTCGTGCTCAGCGATCATGATGGCGAGTTGATCTATCCGGTGGTGCACGAGGGTCGCAACAATCCCGGCATGCCCGCCATGCCGCCGTTGCCACTGTCGGAACCCGACGTCAAGGCGATCGCCGCCTACATTCATAGCGTCGCAGCCAAAGCCCCCGGGCAGGGCGGCCCGCCGCCCGGACCGCCGGTCGTCCTCAACATCGTGGTCGGTGACGCGGCCGCCGGACAGAAATACTTCGCCGCCAACTGCGCGAGCTGTCATTCCGCCACCGGCGACCTGCAGGGACTGGCCTCGCGTTACAGCGAGCCCATGCAGCTCCAGAACACGTGGGTCTCGGGCGGTGCGGCCGGCGGCCGCGGCGGCCGCGGCGCGGCGCCCGCGGCGGGACTCGCCCGCGTCCCCAAACCCGTGACGGCGGCAGTGACCCTGGCAAACGGAGAGCGCGTCGAAGGGCGCCTCGATCGCATCGACGACTTCATTGTCACGCTGACGCAAGCCGACGGCATCCAGCGGACGTTCCGCCGCTCCGGCGGGGCGCCGCAAGTGCAGATCACCGACCCGCTTGCCGGACACAAGCAGCTCTGGCCGAAGTTGAGCGACACGGACGTGCACGACGTGACCGCCTATCTGGTGACACTGAAATGAAGCAGACCACGCGCCTTCTCCTGGCTGCGGCGCTCATCGCCGCGCCCGTGTTTCTTGCCGCGCAGGACCAGGGCGGGCTCGATCCCGCCTCGATACTGAAACCTCTGGCGGATTCCTGGCCCACCTACTCGGGCGACTACACCGGGCGGCGCTACAGTGCGCTGACCCAGATCAATCAGACCAGTGTGAAGGGCCTCAGCCTGGCATGGGTCGCCAAGCTCACGGCCGGACCGCCGAGCGCGCCGGGTGGGCGAGGCGGTGGCGGTGGCCGTGGCGGCGGCGCTAGTTCGCCGGTGATCGTCGGCGGCGAGGGGAGTGACGAGTTCGCCACTGCCGGCGCCCCCAACGTCAAGGGCACGATCCTCAAGGTCAACAACGTGCTCTACGTCACCGCTCCCGATAACGTCTGGGCGCTCGACGCCACCGACGGCCACGAAATGTGGCGCTACTACTGGAAAACGCGCGGCGGCACCCATATCGGCAACCGCGGTGCCGGCATGTGGCGCAACTACATCTACTTCGAAACGCCCGACGACTACCTCGTGTCCCTCGACGCGCGCACGGGGAAGGAACGCTGGCACGTCGAACTCGCCAGCTTCAACGAGCAGTATTTCTCGACGGCCGCGCCGGTGATCGTCGGCGATCACGTGCTCGTCGGCACCGGCAACGACCTCGACATGCCGGGCTTCCTGCAGTCCTTCGATCCGGAGACCGGCAAGCTGCAGTGGAAGACCTACACCGTGCCCATGAAGCCGGGCGATCCGGGGCTCGACACGTGGCCGAGCCTCGACGCGGCGCGCCACGGCGGCGGCCAGACCTGGATTCCGGGCGCCTACGACCCGGAGACGAAGCTATACATCATCGGCACGGGGAACCCGACGCCCGGCTACACCGGCCAGGGGCGCAAAGGCGACAACCTGTACACCTGTTCGCTCGTCGCGTTCAACGTCGACACCGGCAAGATCGTGTGGCACTATCAGACCTCGCCACACGACACCCACGACTGGGACTCGTCGCAGACGCCGATTCTGATCGACGGCATGATCAACGGTCAGCCGCGCAAGCTGGTGTCCACCGCGGCGCGCAACGGCTACTTCTTCACCGTCGACCGCGTCACGGGCGAGCCGGTGGCGTCGGCGAAATTCGGCACGACCACCAACTGGGCCAAGGGGCTGCGCAAGAACGGCGCGCCCGATCCCGATCCGGCCAAGGAAGCGACGATCCCCGGCTCACTGGTGTCGCCGGTCGAAGGCGGAGTGACCAACTGGCCGCCAGCCGCGTACTCACCCGACACCGGGCTCTTCTACACGCACGAGCGCAACGGCTTCAACCTGGTCTACTTGACGGAAACGGACCCGCGCGGATCGATGGGGCTCGCCGGCAAGGCGATCGGGCAGGTCGGCGCGTGGCCGAGCGCGCTGCGCGCCATCGACTACAAGACCGGCAAGCCTGCGTGGCGTCACGAATTCCCGGGCGTCAACGGCGCCGGCGGTTCGGTCGGGCTCCTCGCCACCGCGGGAAAGCTGGTCTTCACCGGCGACGGCGGCGGCAATCTGGTCGCGTTCGACGCCACCAACGGCAATCCGCTGTGGCACACGCGCATCGGCGGGCTGAGCAACGCGCCGCAGACCTACAACGTCGACGGCAAGCAGCACGTGCTGGTCGCGGTCGGCGACACCCTCTACGCGTTTGCCATTTACTGACCCAGCGGGCGACCGATGTGATCGCGGCAGCTTTCTCCGCATTCGCGGAGCCTGCTGGGAAGAATCGTCCCTTCCGATCGCTGATTTCCAAGAGGGCTCATGAACCGTTCGACGGCGCTCCTCATGGCTGCGACGCTGGCGCTCCTCGCAGCGGTGCACGTTCGTGTCGCCACGCAGGGGCAACAACCGCCGCCACCGTCCGGGGTCGCCGCCGCGCCGGGCGGCGCCGGCGCTCCGCAAGGACGCGGCGGTAACAGCTTTCCCCAACAGCAGCGGCCGCTGGCTGATGACGCCACGCTGGCTCGCGGCAAAGGGCTTTACGACATCAGCTGCTCCGCGTGCCACGGCGTCGATCTCCGCGGCGGTCAGCTGGGCGGACCCAACCTGCTGCGCTCGCAGAACGTGCTGGACGACAAGGCCGGCGAGCTGATCGGTCCCATCATCATCGGCGGCCGTCCCAATCCGCCGGCAGGATCGCCGGTGATGCCGCCGTTTCCACTGCCGGACGCCGACGTCAAGGCCATCGCCGAGTACCTGCACAGCGTCGCCGCGCAGGGCGGACGGCAGGGACGTCCGCCCGATGACGACATCGTCAAACCCGAAAGAGTGCTCGTCGGTGACCCGGCGGCGGGACAGACGTACTTCGAGGTGACGTGCGGCAGCTGCCACTCGGCGGTCGGCGATTTGAAAGGCATCGGGTCGCGAGTCGCGGATCCGCGCGAGCTGCAGAATTTGTGGGTGTCGGGCGGCGGTGGCGGCGGCCGGGGCCGGGGCGCGGCGGCATCCGGGCGCGCGACCGTCAAGGTGACCCCCGCCGGCGGGCAGACGGTTGAAGGCCGGCTCGTTCGCATCGACGACTTCCTCGTCACACTGATCGGGGCCGACGGCACACGCCGCACGATGCCGCGCAACGGCCCGGATCCGAAAGTCGAGATCGACAATCCGGGGGACGCGCATCGCCAGCTGGTCATGACGCTCGCGGACACGGACTTGCACAACGTGACCGCTTATCTCTGGACCGTCAAGTGATGCGACGCGTCATTACCGTCCTTGCCCTTGTCGTGCCGATGGGACTGTTGGCCCAGGCGCCCACTGGTCTCGATCCCGCGACACTGTTCAAGCCGCTTGGAGAGTCCTGGCCGACTTACTCCGGTGACTACACCGGGCGCCGCTACAGCTCGCTGACGCAAATCAACCAGTCGACGGTGAAGCACCTCGGCCTCGCATGGCTGTCGCGCGGGTTCACGCAGGGTTCCGGTCCGACCGGACGCGGCGCCGGCGCCGCCCCCGGAGCAGGAGCAGGCCGCGGCGGCCGCGGTGGCGGCGGTGGCGGCGGCACCGATGTCCCGATCATCGTCGGTGGCGAGGGGACCGGGGAGATCAACGCGGGCGGCAACGCGGCGATGCGCGGATCGATCCTGATGGTGGACGGCATCCTCTACGCGACGTCCCCTGACAACGTCTGGGCGGTGGACGCGCGCGACGGATCGATCCTCTGGCAGTACTACTGGAAGACGCGCGGCGGCACCCACACCGGTCATCGC
>JANPCT010000331.1:0-1879 GCA_031431095.1 Acidobacteriota bacterium
CTCGTGTGCTGCGAACGATTCGCGCAATGGCGAAACCGGCGCCGCAGAAGGGCCGCCGGGCACGGTCAGCCGTTCGGCTGGAACCTGTGACAGAACCTTTGGAGTGAGAATTGGTCGGGATGACTGGATTCGAACCAGCGACCCCCTGACCCCCAGTCAGGTGCGCTACCAGGCTGCGCTACATCCCGTCTCGACGGCTCGATCTTACTTCTTCCTGGTCGTCCTGCGTTCCGGCGCTTTCGCCGCCGGCGCAGTCGCACGCTTCGCTCGCGGTGATGCCGCCACCAGCGCGAATTCCTCCGCGCCCGGTGCCGCGGCGAGCATCGCCGACAACTCGCGCAGCGCTTGACGCACCGAGAGAATCCGCTGCCGCACGTCGCTCGTCAGCAGATCGTCCATCTCCGACGCATCCGGGGAAGCGGCAGGCTGCTCGTCCTGCAACTTCCGCCGCGCCCCGGCGATGGTCAACCCTTCGACGAACAACAGGTGCTTGATCCGCAGCACCCGCTCGACGTCCGCCCGGCGATAGACGCGCGGACCGCCCTGCACTTTCGCCACGCCCAGATCCTGGAACTCGGCTTCCCACGATCGCAAGACGTACGGCTGCAACTGCGCGATCTCGCACACCTCAGGTTGCCGGAACAACGCCCGACTTGGAATCTGGACCAGGTCCGCTGAGGCCATTGAAGACGCGCTAAGTATAGCAAACAACATCGATTAGAATCCCTCCGTGAGTCCGGCACTCCGCTGCCCGTCCTGCGGATCGTCCGCGGACGCTGCCAGCTCGACCTGCCCGTCGTGCGCCTCTCCCCTGCCCTGGCACGACGGTGAAACACGCCTGGCGCCCGAACCGCCGCTGGCTGCCGCTCCCGCCAGGGCCGCTCCCGACCTGACACGGCTCTCGGACGCCGGCGGGCCGGCGCCCGCGGCCTCGCGTCGATCATCGCTAGCGGGCCCATCGGGGCCATCGCGCTCGGCATCGCCGCCGCGCAGCAGCCGCTCCCTCACCAGCAGCAGCTGGCTCTCGAGCACCGACGCGATCGATCACGGACGCTTCGAACCCGGAGCCCTCTTCGACGATCGCTACCGCATCGTCGGACGCCTGGGCAAAGGCGGCATGGGCGAGGTCTATCGCGCCGACGACCTGAAGCTCGGACAGCAGGTCGCGCTGAAGTTCCTGGCCGAATCGGTCGACCGCGATCCGGCGCGCCTCACGCAGCTGCATACCGAAGTGCGGATGGCACGGCAGGTCTCGCACCCGAACGTCTGCCGCGTCTACGACGCCGGTGAGTACGAGGGTCACACCTTTCTGTCGATGGAATACGTCGATGGCGAAGATCTTTCGTCGCTGATTCGTCGTGTCGGCCGGTTCCCGCAGGATCGCGCCATCGAGCTGTCGCGGCAGATCTGCGCCGGGCTGGCAGCCGCGCACGACCGCGGTGTCGTGCACCGCGATCTCAAGCCGGCGAACATCATGCTCGACGGCAGCGGCAAGATCCGCATCACCGACTTCGGCCTGGCCGGCGCGACCGGCGAAGTGCTGCGTGCCGGCACGCCCGGCTACATGGCGCCGGAGCAGTTATCGGGGGGCCGGGTCACCGCGCGCAGCGACATCTACGCGCTCGGGCTGGTCCTCTACGAACTGTTCACCGGACGCCGCGCCTTCGACGCCGCGACGATGGCGGAGCTGATCGCGAAGCGCGAGCAGGCCGACATCACACTCCCCACCGATATCGTCAGGGATCTCGATAGCGGAATCGAGCGCGTCATCATGCGCTGCCTCGAGCCGGATCCGGCGCGGCGTCCTGGATCCGCCCTCGCCGTCGCGGCGGCGCTGCCCGGGGGCGATCCGCTGGCCGCGGCGCTCGCGGCCGGAGAA
>JANPCT010000332.1:0-2312 GCA_031431095.1 Acidobacteriota bacterium
CCACCGACAGGCGAAGAGGTCGGATCCCAGCTCGCGGCGCCGTTCGTGCTCTTGAACACGCCGTTGTTGGTGGACGCGAACAGCGTCGCCGGCGCGGCCGGATCGAGTACGAGGCTCAGAACGTTGGCGTTCGTGAGACCCGTGTTCGCGGCCGTCCAGCTGCCGCCGCCGTCAATCGACTTCGCGATGCCGTTGCTGCCCGCTACATAGAGCGTCGTCGGTGCGGCGGGATCGATGAGCAACGCGGTTGGCGAAACGATTCCCGTGGCCGTGCCACTGTTCCACGTGATGCCGCCGTCGACGCTCTTGTAAACAGAGGCCGATGAGAAGAACGCGGTGACCGTCGCATACACCGTCGACGGATTCGCCGGGTCTACCGCCAGACCGTCGACGTTCTGCAGAGACAACGCGAGTGGCAGCTGCAGCCATGACGCTCCGTGGTCGGCAGATTTGTACAACCCCAAGGCATTCACGCTGGCATAGAGCGTCGACGTCAGGGACGGATCGATCGCGAGTGCGCGGAGGCCGCCCGACGAGAACGGCAGTCCGGCTCCCGCGGCGCTCCACGTGACGGCTCCGTCGGTGCTCTTGAACAGGCCGGACGAGGTACCCGCATAGACGACGTCGGGCAGTGCCGGGTCGGTCCGCAACAACTCGATGGCGCCGCCGTAGAGCCCGGCGCTCGTCCACAGCGCGGGGACGACCGTGAGAGTGATGGTCGCGACGTTGCTGGTGTGGCCGCCGTCGTTCGCCGTGAAGGTGAAGCTGTCGGTCCCGTTGTATCCGGCGTCGGGCGTGTAGACAACGTTCGGCGCGGTGCCACTCAGCGTGCCGTGCGTTGGCGCGCCGGCGAGGGCGAACGAGAGCGAATCGCCGTCGGCATCGGAGGCCGAGAGCACGAGCGCGGTCGGCGCCGCTTCGAGCACCTGGCGGTTCTGCGCGTGCGCGACGGGCGCGCTGTTGGTCAGTGCCATTGCGCCGAGGCTCGAACCCGCGGCATGCAGGATGGCGAGCGTGACCGTGCCGAGTGCGATGGCCAAGCCCCGCATTTTCACAGGAGGCATACACAGTTCTCCATTTCGCCGATCGTGTTCTCCGAACGCGCCGCGGGCGGATACGATGACCTGGGAATGAGATGGCGAGTATATGGACTTTCCGCGCCGCCGAGGCGGGGAAAAATCGGCGAGTCGCCCAAGTACATCGCGGCGGCGACTTTTGTTCGCTCAACGGGCGCCGAAGATTCAAGCAGCGAGCCGTTCGCTTGGTGCTCGACGGGCAAGAGTATGGCGGCGGGCGCACGCGAGCTGGATTTGGTTGCGATGGCGCTGCGCCAATGGGTCAACCGCGCCGAAGCCGACCCGGCGAAGGCGCGGCGGCCCTGCTGCCGCAACAGCGTGGCAAACGTGTGCCGCCAGCGCTGGGACGTCTGCTCAACTGTGTGCACGACGACCCGTCCGCCGGCAACGACATAGCCTTTCGGATAGCGTCCCGCATGCCACATCCATGAGTTGCACCTGCCCGGCCTCCGCGACCGCCACGGCGACCCGCTGCTGCATGACGTCGCGTATTACACGATGAACCAGATTCCCGCCAGATAATGCTGGCCCGCGATTGTCCCGCGAGCGCACCCGTCTTTCTTCATCAGCGCCTCAATCTCGGCCACCGTGCGCGGCGCGCCGAGCGACCACGCCTCGTGCCCGCTGTCGGTGAACGATCATGCCCGAACGGTGGATAATTGCATGGAAACACGATGAGCAAAGACCGACATGCGCAACCGGCGGGAAGGGCGGCGGAGCCGCTCTACGACGTGACTATTCCGACACCCACGCACGCCGAGCGCGCCCGCACGTTGGTGGCTCGGATCCCGACGGGGACCCTGTGCACCCTGGCGCTGGAACCGGACGGCTACCCCTACGGCTCGTTCGTGACCGTCGCTTTTGACGAGGGCAACCCGATCTTTCTGATCAGCGGGTTGGCCGAACATACCAGGAACCTCGAGCGCGATCCCCGCGCCTCCCTGATGGTGGCTGAGAATGGCGCGGACGATCCGCTCGCCAACGGCCGCGTCACCATGTTGGGACTGTGCACGCGTGTCGAAGGAGACGATGGCCGCGCTCGCGCCGCGTTCCTGGCCGCGCATCCGAATGCCGCCTACTACGCCGACTTCCGCGACTTCGCGTTCTGGAAACTGCGCGTGACTGCCATCCGGTATATCGGTGGCTACGGACGGATGTCATGGGTCACCCAGGACGACTGGCAGGACGCCGAACCGGATCCTCTCGCGCCGCACGCGGCCGGCGCGATTGCTCATA
>JANPCT010000333.1:0-2085 GCA_031431095.1 Acidobacteriota bacterium
CGCTCCGCTTCGCCGGCGACGCGGCGCTGGGCCTCGGCAATCTGCTGCGACTCGAGCTGCAGGTCGCCCAGGGCGCGTCGTTTCGCGTCCGGCGAGCCCTGTTGCATCTGCGCCTCGGCCTTCCGCAGTTGCTTCGCCGCCTCCTCCCCCTTCGCGGCGGCGCCGGCGGCATCGTCCTGCTTGCCTTGCGAGGCGGCGTCGCGCATCTGCTCGAGCGCGCGGTTCAATTCCTGCCGCGCGCCGCGCGCGACGTTGGCGGAACTCGCACTCTCCGCGCCCGTGCCGCCCGGCTCGTTCGCGGACCGCGTCATCTGCCTGACGGCCTCCTCGGCTTGACGGCGCAGTTCTTCCTGATCGCGCGTCAGCTTCTCGAGCTGCCGCCTCATCTCCTCGGCCGATGCGCCCGCCTCGGCGAGCTCCCGCTGACGCTTGTTCAACTCCTCCTGCCGCCGTGCCAGGTCCTTGATGCGATCGAGGGCGGTCTCGGTCTTCGCCGCATCGGGCTGCGTTTCCACCTGCGCCTTCGACTCGTAATTCGTCTGCTGCTGGCGCTTCAGCTCACGGTCGAACAGGTTGGACAGGTCCTGTCCCAGGCGGTTGCCGTTACCGCCTCCACCGTTGTTCTGCTGCTGCACCTGGCGCCGCCGCACTTCCGCCTGAGCCTGCAGGAGGGCTTTGAGGGCCGCCATCTCGTGCGGGATGGCGTCGCCCGTTTTCTGCGTCTGGAGGTGCTGGAGCGCGCGGGTCATCGCCTCGACGGCGTCGCGAACGGGATCGGGCGCGCCGCCACCCTGCGGCGTAAAGCGGGGCGGCGCCACCTGCTGTGGTATCTGCTGCCCGAAACGACGACGCTGACGCGCCGCGCCGGCCGCCTGTTCTGCCCGCGCCTTCAGTTCCGCCTGCGCGTCGGCGACGTTGCGGACGTCAGTCGCCGATTTACCGGCGCCGGCACGGCGCTCGAGGTTCCATGTCGCACTGATGATTTCCTTCTGCGAAGCGATCAACCCTTCGAGCTGCTGCGCGGCGCCGGCGCCCGTTTGCGCCTGGCTCTGCGCGAGGGTGTATTCCTCATTGAACGGCTTCACCTCGAGGAAATACATCTCGCTCCGCGCCAGGGTCGACTGTTTGGCTCGGGGAATGTCGCGCGCGCGCGCATAGTAGGCGATGACGTCACCCGGCTTCACGCGCAGGTCTTCCGCGGCGAGCATGCGGGATCCGACGCGCGCGAGACTGGTGCCGCCGAGCGAGGTAAACGGCACGACGCGCTCGGCGCCGCCGCTGACGGAAAACACCATGTCGAGACTGGCGATGCCGAAGTCGTCGTCCGCGCGGGCCTCAATGGGCACTTCCTCGAGCGGCGTGATCTGCGTGTCGCCATTTGGCCGGAGGATATGGACCTCAGGAGGTCGATCGTCCATGACGCGGACGAAGTACTCGATGCCCTCGGACGCGAGCCCGTCGGGATCGACGAGGCCGACGCGGAAAGCGGCCTCCTCCGTCACGGTGACGATGGACTGCAGCGTGCGGTCGTTCAGCCGTGCGAGCGGCACTGCCGGGCGCCCCTCCGCGAACGCGAGCTGACCGGCGGCTACCGACTTGTCGGTGTGAACGGTCATGCGCACGCGGGTCCCAGCCGGCCCGTAGATGTCGCCGCCGTCCAGCTCGAGGTGCGGCGTCAGGCCGGTGAATGCCGGATACTCGTACTGCAGTTCGATGCGCTGCACGCGAGACGGATGCAGAGCGGCGACCGAATAGGTGCTCGACATCGCCGGCCCGGCCACTACCTTGTATGTGAAGGACCGTTCCAGCGCGGCAATCCGCAGTTCGTAGCCGTCCTTCCCCGGCTGCATCGCGAGCGTCGTCACCTGGCCGGGTGATGTCTCCATCGTCACCGCGGCCGCGACGCGAGTAAGTGTCCCGCGACGTCCATCGACGATTGCGGAGATCGTCACCGGGCGGCCCGCGGCGATCCTGATGTTGCCGGGACGCACCCGCACGCTGATCGACGATGGGAACAGGCGCAGGTATGCGACCTGGATCGCGCGCTCTGCGAGCGGCGCTGCCAGGACGCCGGCCAGCGCCACG
>JANPCT010000334.1:0-3043 GCA_031431095.1 Acidobacteriota bacterium
CGCCTCCGCTTCCGACAGCCCCACGGTCGCCACCTGCGGCTCGGTGAAGACCACGGCCGGCATCGTCGTCAGATCGAGCCTGGCGTCGCCGCCGGTCATGTTGATGGCGGCTCTCGTGCCGCCCGCGGCGGCGACGTAGACGAACTGCGGCTGATCGGTGCAGTCACCAGTGGCGAACACGTCCGCGGCGCTGGTGCGCAGGTGATCGTCGACCACGATCGCGCCGCTTGCATCGAGTGCGACGCCGACAGCGGCCAGATGGAGGCGCCGCGTGTTCGGCGTCCGACCGGTGGCCACCAGGAGCCTGTCGGCCCGCACCTCGCCGTGATTGGTGATCAGCGTGAATTCGTCGTTGTTGAACGACACGGCGGAGGCCTGGGTGTAGGGCAGCACCGTGATGCCTTCGGCGCGGAAGGCCTCGGTGATGGCCTCCCCGATGGCCGGATCTTCGCGAACGAACAACGTGCTGCGGGCCAGGATGGTGACGTCGCTGCCGAGTCGCGCGAACGCCTGGGCGAGCTCCACCGCGACGACCGACGACCCGATGACCGCGAGCCGCGGCGGAATGCGATCGCTCGCGAGGGCCTCGGTCGATGTCCAGTACGGCGTCTCCGTCAGACCCGGCACGGGCGGGACTGCGGCGCTCGCTCCAGTGGCGATCAGGCACCGGTCGAACGGAACCAGGCGCTCGCCGCCCTCGGTCAACGTTACGTTGAGCGCGTGCCCGTCCGTGAAACGCGCCTCGCCGTGCACGACCGTGATGGCCGGGATCCCGGCGAGGATTCCCTCGTACTTGGCGTGGCGCAGTTCGTCGACGAGGCCTTGCTGTTGCGCGAGCAACCGCGGCCGGTCGACGATCGCCGGCACGGCCGAGAGGCCCGCATCGAACGGGCTCTGGCGGCGCACGTGGGCGATATGGGCCGCACGGATCAGGATCTTGGACGGCACACAGCCGACGTTGACGCAGGTCCCCCCGATGACGCCGCGCTCGACGAGCGTGACCGTCGCGCCACGTTCGGCCGCCTTCAGCGCCGCCGCCATCGCCCCGCCGCCACTACCGACGACGGCGATGCGCAGCGGGGAACCAGCGCCGCGCGCAAGTGAGGCCGGGTCGGAGACGCGGGGCGATCGCGCGGTCTCCTCCGCGCCGGTGGCGACCGGCGCGCCTGCCTTCGGCGTCATGCCGTAACCGGCGGCCTGCACCGCCGCGGCGAGCCGCCCCAGTTCCAGTGTCGTGGCGCCGCTCACGCTCGCCGTCCTCTGGGGATAGGAGACCTCCGCCGCCTGGACGCCCGGCACGCTCAGCAGCGCCTGGCTGACGTGGCGGGCACAGGCGTCGCAGGTCATGCCCGTGATATCGAAAACGTGAGTGTTCACTGGCGTTGTTACTTCCCCTTCACGGTGGAGGGGTAGCCCGCGTCCGTCGTGGCTTTAGTCAGTGCTGCGACGGTGGTCTTGGCGTCGTCGAAGGTCACCACCGCTTGCCGCTTGTCCAGGTTCACGTCGACTTTGGCGACCCCGGCTACCTTGGTGAGCGCCTTCTTCACGGTGATCGGGCAGGCGGCACAGGTCATACCCGGTACGGCGAGCGTGACGGTCTTGGTCGCGGCCCAGAGGGGGCTGGCCAGGAGCAACGCGGCCGTGGCCACGGCAAACAGTGTTCTCATGATGGTGTCCTTTGTGTGATGGGTGGCGTTTTTTTCTCAAGCGTCAATAGAACAGTGGAGCGACAAACGGAAAACTGACGGCAATTAGAATCAGGACGGCGACCAACCAAAAGATCGCTTTGTACGTCGTGCGTACCTGGGGAACCGCGCACACCTCGCCCGGTGTGCAGGCCACGGCGGGGCGAAAGATCTGCCGGTAGGCGAAGAACAAGGCCACCACCGCGGCGGCGACAAACATCGGGCGGTAGGGCTCGAGCGCCGTGAGATTGCCGATTCAGGCGCCGCTGAATCCGAGCAGGAGCAGCACCAGCGGCCCCAAGCAGCAGGTCGACGCGAGAATGGCGGCCAAGCCACCGGCGAACAACGCTCCTCGACCGTTGGTGTGCGACGTGCGTGAGGCATTTCCGATCATCGTCATCACGTATTAAGCTTTGGGCCGTACTCAGGTACGGTGTCAAGGGACATGACAAACCACCCGCACAGCCTGACCGTTGGCGCCTTTGCCGCCGCCGCGGGCGTCAACGTTGAAACGATCCGGTTCTATCAGCGCAGGGGCCTGCTGCCCCAGCCGCGGCGATCGTACGGCAGCATTCGTCGCTATGGGGAGTCAGACGTGGCGCGCGTCAAGTTCGTGAAATCCGCCCAACGTCTCGGGTTCAGCCTCGAGGAGATTGCGGGGTTGTTGACCTTGGAAGACGGGACCCACTGTGCCGAAGCGCGCGTGGTCGCCGAGCAGAAGCTGGCGGACGTGCGGGCAAAACTCGATGACTTGCGGCGGATCGACTCGGTGCTGGCGCGGTTGGTCGATCGCTGCGGTGCCAGCCGGGGCACCATTACCTGTCCGTTGATTGCGGCGCTGCACGCGCGCTAGGCGATCGCGCAGTCAACGAGGCGATGGTCATGCCATCGTGAGCCGTTCGTGCAGCTCGCCGAGCACCGCCCCGAACGACCAGTTGGCGACGAAGAAATAGGCGATGCCGGACAGCGGTAGCGTCCGATAGCCGAACACCCCCTGGCCGAGTGCCGGGAGCACGATCAGGCCGTTGATTAACCATGGCAGTGACTCCGTAAACGCTGGTGTTCATCGCCGGTTTCGGGCCAGCCTTACACAGTTCTTACACACTTCCAGTTTCAGTTAGCGATTTCGATTGATGTGCTCTCTCGGCGTCCTGGGGAAGCAGGTCCCTCGTTTCTCCGTGGAAGGTTGATCGAGTCGAGCCAGATGCTCAGGATCGACCCGCCGAGCGTGCAGCGGTCTAAGAATCCGCCGTCTGTCTTCAGTCGCGCGGATCAGGCCGTCAACTGTGCTGATGCACGCATTGATTGCGGGAGTCGTGCTTCCACCAGCGATGGGCGCGCGTCGTGCTGCACCGCGC
>JANPCT010000335.1:0-2095 GCA_031431095.1 Acidobacteriota bacterium
CCCGGTCGCCGCGCCGCTCGGACGCCTGCGGTTCGGGAGGCAGGCCGCGCGCCGTGCGGCGGCGGGCCTGGGTGGCCTTGCGGCCGGCGCGCAAGCGCTCGGCGACGCGCAGATCCTCGTCCACCCGCACCGTGAGGTGGCGGATGACCGTGTCGGTGACGCGCAGGCGGCGGTCGATTTCCTTCATCAGGTCGCCGCTGCCCGAGATCGTCTCGACCACGTAGGTGCCCTCGCGGGCATGGCCGATCTCGTAGGCAAGCTTGCGCCGGCCCCAGTTTTCCGTTTTGTCGAGGGTGCCGTTGAAGCGCTGGACGATCTGCTCGATCTGCGTGTGCAGATCGGCGACCGCCTGCTCGCTCGCGTCCGGCGAGACGATGTAGACGAGCTCGTACTGTCTGGTCTGACTCATGCTGCTCCTTCTGGGCTAAGCGGGCACGGCCAACCGGCCGGGCCAAGGAGACAAGGATTAGTTGTCTGCGCTGTCGCTGCTGGTGTCGTCCTTCTTGTTGAAGCGATCCATCGCCGCCGACACCCCGTCGGCGATGAAGAGTTCCGCGGCATCCGCCGCTCTCGCGATCGCGTCATCGATGACCGATCGTTCTCCCGGTTCGAACCTCGCCAGCACGTGATCGGCGAGGTCGCGCCGTGTATCTCCGCGTCCGACCCCGATCCGCAGCCGCGGGAACACCGGCGTTCCGAGCGACGCGATGGTCGATTTCAACCCGTTGTGTCCGCCGGCCGATCCGTCGGGCCTCACCCGCACCCGCCCGGTTTCCAGCTGGACCTCGTCGACCATGACGATGAGGTCGCCGACCGTGACCTTGTAGAACTGCAGCAGCGCGACGATCGCCACGCCGCTCGCGTTCATGAACGTCAGCGGTTTCACCAGGATCGCGCCGCCGGCCCGCCAGTTCGCGACCAGCGCTTCGATGCCACGCGGCGCCGCATCCCAGTCGAGACCATGCCGCCGTGCGACCAGGTCCACCGCCGCGAACCCGACGTTGTGCCGGGTGCCCTCGTACTTCGCACCCGGGTTGCCGAGACCGACGACCAGCTTCACGCCGCCAATCGACAATCGCGCACTCGGCCATCTCCAATCGGCAACCGGCAACCCGTCATCGCCAATCGCCAATCGAGAATCGCCAATTACTTCTTGTCCTTCTTGCCGGCCGCCTTGTCGTCGTCCTCGTCCTTCTTGCCCTTCTTGATGACTTCGGGCTCGGACCCGGCCGCCGGCGTCGCCGGGGCAGCGCCCGCTTCCGGCGTCACGACCTCTTCGACCTTCGGCGACACGACGTGCACGATGACCTGGTCGGGATCCGAGGTGGCTTTCCACTTGCCGTCGCCGGGCAGGTCGCGGACGCGGATCGCCTGGTGCAGCATCAGCTCGCTGGTGTCGATATCGATGTGCTCCGGGATGTCGGCCGGCAGGCACTCGACCTCGATCTCGCGGCTCACGAAGTCGACGATGCCGCCCTGCTGCTTGACACCCTTCGGCTCGCCCTTCAGGACGATCGGCACGGTGACGGTGAGCATCTTGTCCATCGCGATGGCGAAGAAGTCGGCGTGGAGCAGCTTGTGATCGATGGGATCGAGCTGGTACTCCTTGACGAGCACCTTGCCGCCCGCCAGGTCCACGCCCTCGAGGCCGATCAGCGTGTTGACGCCGGACTCGGAGTGGAGGATGCGGAGCAGGAACTTCGGGTCGACCGAAATCTCGGTCGCCTTGTTCTTCTCCGTGCCGTAGACGACGGCGGGGATGCGGCCCGACGCGCGCAGGCGCCGCGCCTCGTTCTTGCCCCGGCCTTCTCGCTTCTCAACGTGCAGTGTCGCTTCCATGTCAGTGTCCCGTTCCCAGTTGCCGGTTTCGCGTGTCCGGCGTGCGGTTAGACGAACAGCGAAGAGACCGACGTCTCTTCGTGAATACTCCGAATCGCCTGGCCGAGCAGGCGGGCCACCGAGAGCTGCTTGATCTTCTTGCAGCTCCTCGCCCGCTCGGTCGCGAGCGGGATGGTGTTGGTGATGATCACCTGGTCGATCGGCGCCGCTTCGAGGCGCTCGATCGCCGATCCCGAGAGCACCCCGTGCACCGCGC
>JANPCT010000336.1:0-2795 GCA_031431095.1 Acidobacteriota bacterium
CCAGGTCCGCGCGCCCGTCGCCATTGTAGTCGCCGGGGACCGGCACGTCGCCCGAGCGTCCCCACAGCACCGCCGGCTGATTGCGGATGAACCACATGCCCGACGAAGGACGGAACACCGCGATGTCGGTGCGGCCGTCACCGTCGTAATCCGCCGGCACCGGCACGTCACCCGCCAACCCGTAATCGACGTTGGCCATACCCTGCACGTACCACGTGCCAGTGGCCGGGCGGAACACCGCGAAGTCCGTTCGTCCGTCGCCGTTGTAGTCGCCGGGGACGAGGACGTCGGTGGCGTTGCCCCACATCGCCGATGATCCACCCTGAACGAACCATGCGCCGCTCAGAGGTTCGAAGACGGCGAGGTCGGCGCAGCCGTCGCCGGTGAAGTCGCCCGGCGTCCTGCCACTCTGCGAACAGGCGCGCACGACGAAGGTGAGGTCGAACGTGACCGTCTGCGTCAGGTGCAGCGAGGTCGAACGGACGGTGACGATTGCCGTGTAGATGCCCGGCGCGAGCCCTGCCGCATTGGCGCGCACCGTCAGCACTCCCGGCGCACCGTCGGCGGACGCGCCATCGGCGGGCGTCAACGTCACCCAGGGCACGTTGGCCGTTGCCGACCAGGTCACCGTGAAGGCGCCGGGATTGAGGACCGACAACTGATACGAGTCGGCGCTGCCCTGCGCGGCTTTCACCGTGCCGACGGTGGTGCCGAGCACCAGCTTGGGAGAAATCGAGAAATACAACAGGCCCGAATCAATGCCCGGTCCCCCATCCGCCGAGGCGACGCCCGCGATGATGTCGCGTGCCCCTTCACCAGTGACTTCGTAGATGATCGCGGCGGTGAGTGGTCCTGCCGACGGGCTGGCGAACATGCGCCGGCTGATGCCGCTGGCGAGATCGAGTACGCCGCTGCGCGTCGCCCGGTCGGCGCCGTAGTACGCGTCGAGCTCCCCCTGGCCGCTGTTGGCGCCGGCGGCGAGCATCAACACATCGTTCGGTGTATCACGGTTGATGTCGCCGGTGGTGATGAGCTGACCGAGGCGATCGCCCGCGACGGCCCCGTAGAGAACGGCGTCGGCGCCCGCGAGACTGCCGGACACCCAGCCGGAGCTGCGCCCCCACACCACGTAGACCGCTCCCGCCTGCGCGCGGCCGGCCGGCGAAGCGCCCGGTGCGCCGATGAAAATATCGCGCTTGCCATCCTGGTCGAAGTCCCCAGTCGCGAGAGCGGTGCCGGCAAGGTTGTTCGCAGCGATGCCGTCGAAGCGCACGTAGCTGATGCCCGACGGAATGGGCAGGTTGACCGCGCTCGGGAACCCGGAGGCCTGGCCGAAGAGGACGTAGATCTCGCCGGTGCTGCCATTCTCGCCGGGCGCACCGATCAGGATGTCGGCGCGCCCGTCGCCGGTCACATCCGAGGCCGAAACCGTGCGGATGGCGCGACCGCTGATGGTGTACGGCGCCGTGGCCGCGGTCACCACCTGTGTCGGTGAGCCGCCGAGCGAGGGACCGCCGGCGAAGGCGTAAACCTTGTTGCTCCCCGGTGCCAGCACGAGGATTTCGCGATAACCGTCCCCATTCAGGTCGGCGGTGGCGATCGACGAGCCGAACTGTTCACCGGCGCTACCGGTGATCTTCAGGATGGCATTGGCGGTGGTGTAGTTGCCATCCGCGAAACCCTCGAAAAGATAAACCGCGCCGGCGCCGCCGTTGGCGTTCGGCGCTCCGACGACCAGCTCGCGCGGGGCGTTCGAGATCTCGGTGGTCTGGATGTTGCCCGCTGCACTGGAGCTGCCGAAACGCTCTCCCACTGAACCCACGATGGTGACGTTGGCGCTGGAAAGGCTCTGTTCCCCGGCGAAGACTGGACCGCCGAAGAGGATGTGGATGCGGCCGGCGACCGAATCCGTTCCGGGAGAGCCGACGACGAGATCGCGGCGAGCGTCGGAGGGATTCAGCGGACCCTGATCGAGCCAAGCGCCGGCATTCGCGCCGGGAACGACACCTCGCCAGAGTTGGTCGTGTCCTCCGGTCGCCGCAAGGTTTATTTCATTCTGTGCAGTCGCAAGGGCAGGCGAGAGCACTAGTAAGAGCAGCGCAATTCCACAGTACCGGGTCTTTCTTTCCATAAATTAGGGTCCGCCTCCAGTTGAGTCTCAGCCTCAGCAATCCGGATGCCAGTTGAGTCAGATTTACCGCCAGCGGCATCTCATCCATAGGCAGAGTTTATTCCAGCCCGCGCATCGATCCCCCGCTGAAATAAAAGAACCTGGTGCCAGAAGTTCGAGCGGTGCCGGACGACAGGGTCAAGGTCAGCCGCTCACCGCTTCCAATCCGCTCTGCCGTGAGTAAACCCAGCGGCGTCACGATTCGGATCGGCGCTTCGCGCAGGGGACGATCGAAGTGACGGAGGTCTTCCGACAACACGAGGTTGTTCCGGTACTCCGGTACCGTGATGACGATGCGCGACGGTCCGTCCCAGGTGACCTCGATGGGCGTGTCGACGCGAACCATTCGCGTCAGTACCTGGAAAGTCGACGGCATGCAGCCGCGCGGGATCTCGAACGTCTCGTAGAGGAAGTGTGTGTAGACTCCGCGCAATGCGACGGGTTCAGTCAGGAACACGACATGGCCCTCGCCGCACGAGGGCGCGAGCGATGCGTCCGCCAGCCGTGCGCCGTCGGCGGTGAGCTGTCCTGCCCAGCGCCAGTCGCGGAGTTTGATCTCAATCTGCACGACTGAAACTGCGAGGACGGCGGCGCCGACCAAGCGTGCAATGGCGCGGGGTCGTCC
>JANPCT010000337.1:0-3975 GCA_031431095.1 Acidobacteriota bacterium
GCCTGGCTCGCCATGCCGCGCCGGTCGTCGGTTGATCGCGAAGCACGCCGAGGCGCACCAGGGTGTGCGAGAAACAGTGCGCCGGCAGCAGATCGAGCGACCGATCATCGCCGCGGGCGAAGTACGACGCCGCCGATCGCACGCCGTTCTTCGCCGGATACATGCCGGTCGCCACGGCGGCCCACACCGGATCGGGCTGAGTGGGACGGATGGTGGCGAGGTCCATTGATGCACCGCTGTCGAGGACGCGGCCGAAATTGGGCAGCCGGCCCGCGGCGACCCGTGGCCAGACGAAGTCGAGCGAGGCGCCGTCGAGGAGCAGCAGGGTGACGCGCGGCGACTCCCGCGGCGGCACCGCTGTCAGCGTTACGCGTCGCGCCCCGATCGGCAGCGGCCCGCCGGGACCACGCGCCGCGATCGGCAGCGCCAGCGAGCCGGTGACGGCGATCGCGAGCAGCGCGGCGCCGACGCGGCTGCCGCGGCGCCCGAAGGAGTAGTGCGCGATCGCGATCCCGAGCAGCACGAGCGCCGAGGCCGTCGTGGCCCCGGCGCCGAACGCGAACCGCCGCGCCGCAGCTTCGTCGAAGAGCGTCGGGAACGCGTTCAGGTTCAACCACATCAGCGTCGCGGCGACCGCCGCCGCCGCCGCAGACAGCCACGCCAGCAGGCGGACGCTGATCCAGCCCGGTGAAAATATCTGCACGCTGAAGAACTCGCGCACCAGCATCGTCACGTAGAACAGCAGCGCGAGGTGGGTGCCGTAGCACGCGCCGAGCGTCACGTACCAGCGCCACACGGTCTGCGACGCCAGCGGCACCTGCGGGTTCAACTGCAACAGCAGGATGGTGAGATAGGCGGCGCCCAACGCGCCGCCGAGCAGCGAGTTGGTGAACAGCCGCAGAAAGCGCATCACGGCAAGTGTATACTTCGCGGATGCCCGTAGACATCGACGCCACGGTCATCGAGAACCGACGATTGTCGACGGACTACAACGTGCTCTCGTTCGCCGCCCCCGCGATCGCCGCTGCCGCCCGACCCGGTCAGTTCGTGATGATCAAGACGTCGGGTGGACAGGATCCGCTGCTGCGGCGGCCTTTCTCGATTTTCGAAATCCTCCGCGATCGGAACGGCAACGCGACCGGCATTTCCATCTTCAACAAACGCGCGGGCGCCGGGACGACGCTGCTGTCGCGGGTCGAGGCGGGCACCACGCTGCCGCTGCTCGGCCCGCTCGGCCGCCCCTTCGAGCCGGTCGACGCCCCCGCGGAGGCATGGATGATTGCCGGCGGCGTCGGGCTCGCGCCGTTCGTCACGCTCGCCTCGGCGCTCGCCGCGCGACACACACCCAGCACATTGTTTTACGGAGCCCGGCGCGCCGAGGAGTTGTACTGTGTCGAGCTCTTCGAAGCCCTCGGCGTCACGATCGTGCTCGCGACCGAAGACGGCAGCCGCGGCGTCACCGGAAGGATTACCGCGCCGCTCCAGGCGGCGCTGGCGGCGCGGCCGCTGGGCAATCCCGTGAAACTCTACGTCTGCGGCCCCACCCCGATGATGCGCGCCTGCGCCCAACTTGCCTCGGTGCACGGCCGCGCCTGCGACGTCTCGCTCGAACAGGTGATGGGCTGCGGACTTGGCGGCTGTTACAGCTGCGTCGTGCTGGCCAGAGACAGCGCCGGCGGGCCACCGCATCACACCCGCACGTGCATCGAGGGCCCCGTGTTCGACGCCCTCCGCGTCGTCTGGGAAGCGGTCGGACACTGATGGCGGGCGAGCGCGGGAGCGCAGTGGCCGCGGGCTGCCGGCGCGCCGCGGAGTCATAAGCAAAGATGGATCTCACGGTCGCGATCGGTTCCCTGACGCTCGCCAACCCGCTCATCGCGGCCAGCGGCTGCTTCGGATACGGCGTCGAATACGCCGGCGTCGTCGATCTCTCCAGTCTCGGGGGCGTGGCGGTCAAGGGACTGTTCCTCGCCGAGCGCGAAGGACACCCGCCTCCCCGCATCGTCGAGACTCCGTCCGGCATGCTCAACGCCATCGGCCTGCAGGGGATCGGCGTGCATCGATTCATCCGCGAGCGGCTGCCAGAACTGCGGGAACGGCGCGCGACCGTGGTGGTGAACATCTGCGGCACGACGCTCGACGAATACGTGGAGATTGCGCGGATCCTGTCCGACGTCGAGGGGGTCCACGCCATCGAGTTGAACATCTCGTGTCCCAACATCAAGGAAGGCGGCATCACTTTCGGCTGCAGCCTGCCGGGTACGCACGCGGTGGTCAGCGCCGTGCGCAAGGTAACCCCCCTGCCGCTCATCCCCAAGCTGACGCCCAATGTGACCGACGTGGCGTCGTTCGCGCGCGCAGCCGAAGAGGCCGGCGCGGACGCGGTGTCGCTGGTGAACACCTTCCTCGCGATGGCGATCGACGTCCACACGCGCCGCCCGAAACTGACGAACATCGTCGGCGGCCTGAGCGGCCCGGCGATCCGGCCGATTGCGGTGCGCATGGTCTACGAGTGCCGCCGCGCGGTGAAGATTCCTGTCATCGGCATGGGCGGCATCGCCACAGCCGAGGACGTGCTCGAGTTCATGATCGCCGGTGCCAACGCCGTGCAGGTGGGGACGATGAACTTCGTCGACCCGTTCATCTGGACCAAGCTCATGGACGGCATTCGCGCATACATGGCGACACACCAGATCGAGCGCCTGCAGGATCTGGTCGGAACCGTGGACACTACGGCGCGCGAGCAGGCGTGGATCAGCTCGTGAGCGACAGAATTCTTGTCGCCCTCGACGTGGAAACCCGCGATCAGGCGCTGACGCTTGCCGATTCGCTGCGCGGCAGCGTCGCGGGGTTCAAGATCGGCAGCCGGCTCTTCACGTCGGAGGGCCCGTCGATCGTCCGAACCCTCGTCGCGCGTGGCGACCGGGTATTCCTCGATCTCAAGTTCCACGACATCCCGAACACCGTCGCGACCGCGGTTGCGGCGGCGGTGGAACTCGGCGTCTGGATGCTCAACGTGCACGCCAGCGGCGGGACGGCCATGATGCAGGCGGCGCGGGCGGCGGCGGACGAAGCCGCGGCGAAGCGCAACCGTCAACCGCCCCTGTTGATCGCCGTCACGGTGCTGACCAGCATGAGCCAGTCGGCATTGCGCGAGATCGGGGTGCGCATCGACGTGATGGATCAGGTACTGCGGCTGGCGGAGCTGACGCGCGAGGCCGGTCTCGACGGCGTGGTGGCGTCGCCCCGGGAAACCGCGGCCATCCGCAGCCGCTGCGGTGCGGGCTTTTCAATCGTGACACCCGGAATTCGCGGCGGCGCTGCCAGCGGGGCAAAGGATGACCAGGAACGGACCATGAGTCCCGCGGAGGCTGTCGCGGCGGGCGCCAGTTACCTGGTGGTGGGGCGGCCGATCATCGCCGCCGCCGATCCGGCAGCGGCAGCGCTGGCGATCTCACAGAGTTTGTAGTTCGTGGTTGGTAGCTGGCAGTCGACGAACGACCGACACGACCAACCACGAACCACGAACCAGCCAACTATTTCGCCGTCACCACAAAGTGCCCACGGCGGTTCTGCGACCAGCAGGCTTCGTTCTCGTCGGTGCAGAAGGGCGTTTCTTTACCCTTGCTGACGACCGTGAGGCGGTCGGCGCCGATGCCGAGATTCACGATGTAGTCGCGAACTGCGGTGGCGCGGCGTTCGCCGAGCGCGAGGTTGTATTCGGCGCTGCCGCGTGAGTCGGCGTGCCCCTCGATCATCACCTTGACCGTGGGCCAGCGCTTCAGCCAGGCCGCATCCTTCTGCAGCGCGGCTTTCTGATCGTCGCCCACCTGCGCGGAATCGAGCGCGAAGAAGGAGTCGGTGAGCGGCTTCTCCCGGTTCAGATCATCGACGGACTTGCGCGCGAAGATCTGGTCTTCCGTGAGCGGCGCGGGTGCGGGCTCGGGCGGCGCCGGGGGGGGCGGCGGCGGCGGC
>JANPCT010000338.1:0-2864 GCA_031431095.1 Acidobacteriota bacterium
GCCGTTGTCGGATGGTAATCCCTTCGCGCTGGCCAGGCTCGCCCCTGGCATCACGTATAACGGCGACCTCAAGTTTTCGCGCCCCTTCGACAATGCCGGGACGTCCAGCATCGTCACGGGCGGCGCGTCCGGCGGAAACGAGTTCTCGCTCGACGGCTCGCCGAACATGACGAGCGGCCGCCGCGTCGCCTTCGTGCCGCCGGCCGGCGCGGTGCAGGAGTTCAAGGTCGAGACCGCGAGCTTCGACGCTGGCAGCGGCCACACCTCAGGCGCGACGGTCAACGTGACGCTCAAGAGCGGCACCAACACGCTCAAGGGATCCGGCTACACCTACTACCGGTCGGAGAAGCTGGCCGAGACCGACTTCTTCGTGAAGAAGGCCGGCGCCGCCAAGCCCAAGCTTGGCTACAAGCGTCCGGGCTTCACCGTCGGCGGCCCGGTCGTGGTTCCCGGGCTGTTCGACGGACACGACCGTACGTTCTTCTTCGGCGCCGTGGAATGGCTCTACGACAACTTCCCCGAGCCGCTGTCGCAGACCGTGCCGACGCAGGCGATGCGCGGCGGCGATTTCTCGGCGCTGCTCGGCCAGGGGATCGTCATCTATGACCCGCTGACGGCACAGACCGCAGGGACGACCGTCGTCCGGCAGCCGTTCCCCGGCAACATCATCCCTGCAGGTCGTCTCAACCCCATCGCGCAGAAGGTGCTGAGCTATTACCCGCTGCCGAACCAGCCCGGCACCGCGTCGGGATCGAACAATTTCTTCTACGCCAATCCGCGCACCGACGATTTCTATTCGATCTCGACGCGCGTCGATCACACGCTGACGGCCAAGCAGCACATCATGGGGCGCTACACCCGCAACGCTCGCCGTGAATCCCGCGGCGCGATCTACGGCGACGTCAACGGCGTCGTGCCCACCGGCAACTTCCTGTTCCGCAAGAACGACGGCGTCACTTACAACCACACGTGGACGCAGACCGCGTCGAGCCTGTGGGACGTGCGCGCCGGCTGGCAGCGCTTCCGCGAGCCCAACGTGCGACAGCACGAGGGCACTTTCGATCCGTCGTCGCTGGGGTTCTCGTCCGCCGTGACGAGCCAGTTCGGCGGCGCCCGCTATTTCCCGTTCTTCGATTTCGACACCATCAGCGACATCGGCGACAATCTCGGCGGCAACACCACGCATACGATCTATTCGTTCCAGCCCACGTATACGCGCTTGATGGGCAACCATTCGATGCGGGCGGGGTACGACATGCGGCTGTATCACGAGGTCGGCGCGAACCCGGGGCGCCAGGCCGGCGACTACGTCTCGCGCAGCACCGCCGCGTTCACTCGTCAGGCCGACAACGCCGCGGCGCAGAACTGGCAGGACGTCGCGTCGTTCCTGACCGGCCTGCCGACCGGCGGCGCGATCGAAGTCAACGGCCGCCGCGACAACGACTCGTGGTATCACGCGCTGTTCGTGCAGGACGACTGGAAAATCTCGTCCCGGCTGACGCTCAACCTCGGCCTCCGCTATGACTATGAGGGAGCGCCGACAGAAGCGGAGAACCGCAACGTCCGCGGCTTCGATCCCGACGCCCTGCTGTCGATCAGCTCGGCGGCGGAAGCCCGGTATGCCGCCAATCCGGTTGCGCAGATTCCGCCGTCAGCGTGGAAGGCGCGCGGCGGCGTCGGCTTTGCCGCCAACAGCGCGCGCGGATTGTGGAACACGGATACGAACAACATCCAGCCGCGGGTCGGGTTCGCCTACAAATTGAACGACAAGACCGTCGTGCGCGGCGGATGGGGCATCTATACATCGCCCTTCGTGTTCAGCAACGGCATCAACCAAATGGGGTTCTCGCAGTCCACACCCTACATCGCGTCGCAGGACCGCGGCCTCACCTTCCTATCGACGCTGAACAATCCGTATCCCTCAGGCGTGCTGCAGCCGGCCGGAGGTGCGCTCGGGCCGAACACCTTCCTCGGCCAGAGCCTGACGCGCTTCGCGCCGCTGGAGTTTCAGAACGCGCAGCTGTCTCGCTACCTGGTGAACGTCCAGCGCGAGCTGCCGGCGCAGTGGCTGCTCGAATTCGGCTACGCCGGAAGCCACGGCTATCACCTCACCACCGACGAGGAGCTGAACGCCGTGCCGGCGCAGTACCTGTCTTCGAGCCGCGTGCGTGACCAGGCGGTGATCGACCTGCTCGGCGCCGCGGTCGCGAACCCGTTCGTCGGGCTGCTGCCGACCGGCTTCACGGCGGCGACCGTCGCGCGCTCGCAACTGCTGCGGCCCTTTCCGCAGTTCAACAACGTCCCGACCAACGGCTCCGACGGCACCAGCCAGTACGACTCGGCACAGGTCCGCCTCGAACGCCGGTTCAGCAAGGGCTATTCGGTGATTAGCACCTATACGTTCGCGCACTTCACCGATCGAGTGTTCCGCCTCAACGCGACCGACGCCGGGTTCGACAAGCGCCTGTCGCGCGACGACGTGCCGCACCGGGTGACCGGCAGCGTCCTCTACGAACTGCCGTTCGGGCAGGGACGCCGCTGGGGCGGGCGTTCGTCCGGCGTCGTCAACGCGCTGATTGGCGGCTGGAGCGTCAACGCGCTCGGACAGCTGCAGAGCGGACGGCCGCTGGACTGGGGCGGCCGCAACATCTACTTCGACGGCGATCTGACGGCGCTCAAGGCGAAGTACACCAACAACTCCGATCAACCGGTGTTCGATCTCAGCGGCTTCTACTTTCACGATGCCGCGGTCCAGACCAACGGCGTTGACGACCCGGTGAAGCAGCGCGGCGATCAGCGCATCCGGCTGGCCAGCAACCTGCGCTACTTCCCCTCGCGCATCGACGGCATCCGCAGCCCGTTCC
>JANPCT010000339.1:0-2574 GCA_031431095.1 Acidobacteriota bacterium
GCCGAACCATCAGTGGCCGCGCGCCGATGGTGTAGAGCGCCCAGCACACCACCGCTCCCATCAGCATCACGTCGCCCTGCAGTGATGGCCCGCTCACGTGGACGCCGCGCCCGACGACGATGTAGATGCCGGCGAGCGACAGCAGGGTGCCGGCCCAGTGCAGCACTCCGATCCGCTCCTTCCCGGTGACCGTCGAGAAGAGCGTGATCACGATAGGCGTGGCGGAGACGAGGAGGGCGCCGTTGGCCACGCTCGTTTTCGCGAGGCCGCCGACGAACAGGTATTGATAGAGGCAGTGGCCCACCAGCCCGAGCCAGGCCAGTCGAACCCAGTCGGAGCGCGTCACGGGGGCGGGGGTGTGGAAAATACTCGCCACCACGCCCGTCGATGCGGATGAGGCGTCCGGCCGGACAGTCCAGCGGCGCACCATCACGCTCGCGAACACCATCACCGTCGAGGCGACGACGAGGCGCAGGGCATTGAAAGCCTGGGGATCGAGCTCGCGGAAGGCTGTCTTGACGAGCGCGTAATTGGTGCCCCAGATGACGGTCATCAGGAGCAGTAGCGAGTCGAGACGAGTATGACGCACGGGACCTGCTGAACGGTTGAACGGCTGAGTGCTGAATTCAGCCGTTCAACATTCAGCCGTCCAGCGTTTCCGATCGCCGCCTAGAGCTTGCCGAAGGGCGGCAGGAAGAACAGGATCAGCGAGATCAGCAGTACGTAGATGACCAGCGACTCGATCAGGACGAGGCCGAGGATCAACGCGCCGCGGATGTCGCCCGTCGCGCTCGGATTGCGGGCGATGGCTTCGGCAGCGGCGGCAATCGCCTTGCCCTGGCCGAGCGCGCCGAATGCGGCGGCGATCCCGAGTGGGAAGCTCGCGGCGATCATCGACCATTTGATGATCTCGATGCGCGCGGCGCCGCCGTCCGGCGCCTGTGCGTACAGCGGGAATGCCACGCCCGCCATCACCATCAGTGCCGTTGTCCAGAAAGTCCGTTTGCTCACAACCAGTTCCTCCTCAAGTAACCAACCCTATGCCGCCGCCGGCGCGTGAATGCCGGACGGGGCGTCATGCCCATGCGCGTCGTGCTCGTGTTCCACGGCCACCGCTGCCTGCAGGTAGATGATCGACAGCAGCACGAAGATGAATGCCTGCAACCCGCCCGTAATCAGACCGAGGAACATCATCGGCAGCGGGACGATGAAGGGGATGATGCTGCCGAGAATCAGGATGACCAGCTCTTCGCCGAAGATGTTGCCGAAGAGACGGAGCGAGAGCGACAGGAGCCGTGACGAATGGCTGATGAGCTCGATGATGAGCATCAGCGGCGCCATCCACACCGGAGCGCCGGGGGGCACCGCGAAGTGCTTGAGGTAATTCCAGACGCCCTGCTTGCGGAAGCCCTGGTAGTGGTAATACACCCAGGTCGTGATCGCGCATCCGACCGTGACGTTGATGTTGCTCGTGGGGGCCATCAGGCCTGGCACGAGGCCAAAATAGTTGCCGAGCAGGATGAACAGGCCGAGCGTGGCAATCAACGGCAGGTAGCGCTTGCCGTCCGCGCCGATCCATTCCTCGAGCAACCCTACGACGGCGGTGACGGCGTCCTCGAGCACGATCTGGAATTTGCCGGGGTGCTCGACGCTCAGCCGCGATTTCATGATCAGGCACACGATCGTGACCAGCGCCACGATCAGCATCGTCATCACCAGATATGGCGGGATGACTTCATGCCCCTCGACATGAAAGCCGACGGCGCCGAGCAGGGCCGCGACGGGCGGCCCGAGCACGGCGTTGACAGCGTCGACGATGAGAAGCGGATGCTCTTCCATTACGGGCTAATCTTCGTGTTCTTCCGGAGCAGTCCGGCCGCCTCGAACATGGCCGCCGCGACGACTGACGATGCACCCGCCATGAGCCCCAACGGGGGGAGGCGCAAACGCGCAATCATAACGTACGCCAGAAAACCGAGTAAAGCGTACCGTCCCATGATCGTGAGGATGGCGCGGCCGGCGCGGCGGCGCGCTGCCATGTCGTCGATGCCGCTGCGAATCGAGATCAGACTGACGCCGGAGAGGATGCCACCGCCGAGGACGGCGGCAGCGACGCGCCAGTCGCGCGCCAGCGCCAGGGCGACGATGGTCATCGCGGCGCAGCTCAGCACCGCGTTGCGCTGCAGCCGCGCCAGTAGTTCCTGCGCCACCTACTTGATCGACTTGGAGGCGCGAATCACCGTAATCACACCCGCGGCGAGCCCGAGAAAAAAGCCGATGAAGAACCCCCAGTGACCCGTCCCGACCCAGCGGTCGATCAGCAGGCCGAGCCCGGCGCCCATGACGATCGAGATGACGAACGAAAGTCCGACGCTGCCGAGCGTCCCGAACGACTCCATCGTTTCCCTGGTCGAGTTGTGCTTTTCAGCCATTACTTCTTCTTTCCCGCAGGTTTGGGCATGTCCGCGCCGGTGCCGCACGCGGGTTCGATCGCGAAGCCGGGCAGCTTCGGCGGCGGTGCCGAGGGGGGCGGTGGGGGGGCGGGCGAGGCGCACCCGGCTATCGCGGTCGCCG
>JANPCT010000340.1:0-3263 GCA_031431095.1 Acidobacteriota bacterium
CGACGTTGACGGCGAGGCCGACGCCGACGACCAGCATCATCGGGCCGGCCGCGACTGTCTCAGGCTGTCGAAAGCGACGGTACGCCTCGACAGGATGAACAGTGAGATCCCGATCATCACCACCACATTGGCGACGGCGGCCAGGCTTTTCGCACGATGGTATCCATAGGTGCGCTCCGCGACGGCCGGCTTCTCCGCGAACCAAATGGCGGTCAGAACCAAGGACGGCGACGTCGGTCAGCATGTGGCCGGCGTCCGCCAGCAGCGCGAGACTGTCCTCGGTGGACACCTCAAATCCGGCCATTGATCGACGGTTCAAAACCGGCCATTTCTGGTTGGCGACCGAGACCCATGCTGTTCTACTTCGTGAGCTCCTCGGCGCGCAAGTCGGTGTGGACTTTGGTCCGCCAGCTCCGCGGCCCACATTTGAGCACATGCGCGTGATGTAAGAGGCGATCGAGCAGCGCGGTGACCGCGGCCGTGTCGCCGAGCAGTTTGCCCCAGTCGTCGACGGGCCGGTTCGATGTCAGTAGCGTCGACGCCCGTTCGTACCGGCGCATGATCAGTTCCAAGAGATCTTCGGCCGCGGTATGCGGCAGTTTGCGCATGCCCAAGTCGTCGATGATCAGCAGCGGGACGGCGGTGAGGTCGGCGAGGACGATCTTGCGGGTGCCGTCCAGCGTGGCGTCCGCCAGTTCCTCGAGCAGCGTGTGCGCTTCGCGATAGGCGACGCGGTAGCCCTGATGAATCGCCGCGCGGCCGATCGCCTGGGCCAGATGGCTTTTGCCCGTACCCGGCGGGCCCATCGTCTTCCACATCGAACGGGGGGACCTGCTCGACATCTTGGAACATCCCAACCCCGACCGTTACACTGGCCAGCGTATCTTCGTCGTCCGGCGCGAGGACTACGCGTACTTGGTGCCGTTCGTCGAGGACGAGCACGCGGTCTTCCTGAAGACGATCATCCCGAGTCGAAAGGCCAAGAAGGAGTACCTCGGTGAGGAGTCCGACCATGAAGATTGACGCCGACGAGAAGGACTTGCTCGAGTCGGTCGAGAGCGAGGAATGGAAGTCTACGGGCGGGGGCAAGCGCGAGCGAACGCGCTACTCCCGCTACGCCAAGGCCACGTTCCGCAAGGACCGCCGATTGAACATCCGACTCTCGAGCAAAGACCTTGAGGCGATCCAAAAGCGAGCGCTCGCGGAGGGGTTGCCTTATCAGACGCTGATCGCGAGCCTGCTGCACAAGTACGCGTCGGGCCGCCTCAAAGAGGTGTAGCCCTGCAAACCCTCAGACGGTCTTCAGATCTAGGCAGAAATACACAGGCGTCACCCTCTTCCCACGTGACAGCACTCAAGCGCTGAACCCATCAGAATCTGGTAATCTCCTCGTCCCGTCATGGAAGGGGAAGAGGGCAGGAGTGGCGAGAGCGCGAGTGGGCTGATTCGGCTGCTCAGCCGCCCATCGGCTTCGATCGCCTGCGCCCTCCTCATCGGGGTCTTCTATCTGACGACGATCAGAGCAGGCCATGCCTGGGGCGATGACTTCAGCCTGTACATCCGTCACGCGCAGAACATCGTTCACGGCTTGCCGTATTCCGAAACCGGCTACATTTACAATCCTCATAATCCAGACGTCGGTCCGAAACTCTATCCGCCCGGCTTTCCACTGTTATTGGCTCCCGTGATCGGGATCTTCGGTTCGCACTTGCGGCCGATGAAGATCCTCGTCATCGCCTTGTTCGCCGGATCCCTTCTGGTGATGATTTTTCTCTTCCGTAATGTCCTGTCGATGTCGTACGTGGCCGTACTCGTCCTCATCGTGGGGCTGAATCCGTTTTTCTGGCAGTTCAAGGATCAAATTCTTTCGGACATACCTTTTCTGTTCTTCGCGCTGTTGAGCCTAGGTCTCTTCGCGTACGCTGACGCGTCCGATGGCTCAGCGCGCCGCCGCTCAGTACTCGCCCTGCTGTCGGGTGTCGCGGCTTACGCGGCCTACGCGACGAGAACACTGGGGTTCACGCTGATACCGTGCTTTGTCGTGCACGATTTGTGGCGATTCCGAAGGCTCCGTTCGACTGCGACCCTGGCCACGACTGTCCCCATAGCGCTGGCGACGTGCCAGTACATGCTCTGGTACCGCGACACCAGCTATCTCGATCAAATCGCGCACCCGGTGTCCGTCGCGGTGCACAACGCACCCGTCTATCTCCGGGCCCTGTCGGATCTGTGGGAGAACGGCTATTCCACACTCGTGAAAAAGATCGCCTTTCTCGTTGCCGGCGCGCTGGCGGCAGGCGGCTACGTGACTTCACGCGGCGCAGGATTGAGCCTGTTTCACCTATTTCCGCTGCTGTACGTCGTGCCGGTGATTATGTGGCCCGCCGATGAGGGGATGCGTCTCCTCATCCCCATCGCGCCGTTCTACTTCTGCTTTTGCCTGCTCGGCGTTTGCCGGATCGACGCGGCCGTGGCACGCAGGTGGAAACACAACGACGCGGTTCTGGTTGTGTTTCTCGCCTCGGTGCTCGCCTCATATGCCTTTCGCTACTCGACGCTGCAGTTTGGTCCGCTTCGCGAGGGAATTGCCAAACCGGAAAGCCGCCAGCTCTTCGAGTTCATTACTGCTTCCACCGATCCGGACGACGTCCTGATATTCAGCCGACCACGCGCACTGGCCCTTATGACCGGCCGAAGGGTGTCGGGCGGCTTCCGCGCTGCGAATCCGTGCGGCGTATGGGAGTACAACAGGAAAATTGGAGCCTCGTACATAGTCACGGGGCCGCCCCTGGAGCCTGTCGACGAGGACGTCTTGGACCTACGAGAGTTTGTCGCCAGATTCACGGATGCCTTGCAGCCTGTCCTGGTGAACGCCGACTTCGCCGTGTATCGAATACGACGCGATCCCTGTCAACTAGCAAGTTCACGTGCTCCGGTCTTCGAAGGGTTCAAGCTTCCGAACCGGTGATCCTGACGTCCCCCCGGTTCTGAGTAGCGTTTCGGTTTAGAGTCCGGCCTAGCGAAAGGTCGGACGATGAAGAAGCGATTCACGGAAGCGCAGATCGTGGGATTTCTCCTGGAGGCCGATGCCGGCCTGCCCGTCAAGGATCTGTGCCGCCGGCACGGCTTTTCGGAAGGCAGTTACTACCTGTGGCGGAGCCAGTTCGGCGGCATGATCGCCGGCGCAGTTCGTCCGTGACGGGGGGGCACTCACTTGGGCAGTATTCACCAGGGAGTACCGGCGCGAATTGTTCATGGATGGC
>JANPCT010000341.1:0-1706 GCA_031431095.1 Acidobacteriota bacterium
CCAGGATACCTGGCCGCCCGGGCCCGTCCACCACCCATCGGCGCGTACGCACGCCGTAAGGAGGCCCGAGTGTTTTCGCTTCTCTCCGCAGGTCTGTTCTCGCTGTCCCTCACCGTCTCAGCCGTGCCACCCGCGCCTGTCTCCGGTGTGGTGGTCGATTCGTCCGGCCGCCCGATTCCACGAGCCATCGTCCAGGTCGTCGCGCGCGACGGCGTCACCGCCTCGACAACGTTCACCGATGTGGACGGCGCCTTTCGCATTGCGGCGGCGCCGGACGGCTGCCGCGTGCGCGCGACGTTGACCGGGTTTCAGCCGGCTGCCGCCGACTGCCGATCGGACGCCGCAATCCAGCTGACGCTCGCCGTGGCGCCCGTCGCCGAGAACATCGTCGTCTCGGCGACGCGGACCGATGCGCCGTCCGGGCAGGTTGCTTCTGCGGTCTCGGTCTTCGACGCCGCCGAGATCGAACGGCGGCAGGAGCCGCCACTCGCGGACCTGCTGCGCGGCGCGCCTGGCGCGACGGTGGTACGGGTAGGCGCACCGGGGGCGGTGACGTCGTTGTTCGTGCGCGGCGGCGAGAGCAACTATACGAAGGTGCTGCTCGACGGCATCCCGTTGAACGAGCCGGGCGGCGCCTTCAACCTGAGCAACGTCAGCACCGAGAATCTCGACCGCGTCGAGTTCGTGCGGGGAGCGAACTCGGCGCTCTATGGATCCGACGCGATGACGGGAGTCCTGCAACTCGTGACCCGCCGCGGCGAGCGGCCGCGGCCCGACGTGCGGCTTCGCCTCGAAGGCGGGACGTTCTCGACGGCGCGCGCCGTCGCCGGCGTCGCCGGAAAAGCCGGCGTCGTCGATTATTCCGCGGCGGCCGCTGGGCTGACGACCGACAACGAACTGCCGAACAATCGCTTCCGCAACACCACGCTCTCCGGATCGGGCGGCGCGTTACTGCCGCATGGCGCGCGCCTCCGCGTGATCGGACGCGCCGAACGCGGGCGCACAGGGGTGCCGGGACAGGTCGCCTTTGGACGGCCGGATCTGGACGCCTTCTACCGCCGTCACGACACGATCTGGGGCGCCTCCTTCGATCAATCCGCGGGCGCCTTGCACCAGCGGGCGTCCTACGGGCTCGCCGCCTCGCGGCAGGCGTCCACGAATCTCGTGCTCGATGCGCCTTATACGCCTTCGTTCGAGGGACGCGCTTCTCCGTTCCAGTTCTCCGACTTCGCCTACGACAGCCGCTCGGATCTGCGGCGCCATCACGCGAGCTATCAGGTTGACGGCACGATCGTGTCACGTAGCGCGGGAACACACGTCGAGACCGCGCTCGTCGACTGGGACGGCGAGCGCGCGACGCTGCGCGATGGCATCGCCGGCACCTCCGTGCCGGCGACGCGCAACAACGTCGGCGTGACGCTGCAGCACCAGGCGCTCTGGTCCCGGGTCTTCGTCACCGCCGGCGTGCGGCTGGAGCACAACGCCAGCTTCGGCAATGCCACGGTCCCGCGGCTCTCGGCCGCCTGGTACCTCCGCACCGGCAACGGCGCCGTCGGGACGACGCGAATCAGCGCCAGCGCCGGACGCGCGATCAAGGAGCCGTCCATCCTGCAGTCGTTCAGCCCCAATCCCTACTTCCTCGGCAATCCTGACCTGCTGCCCGAGCGCGTCACGCGCGCGTTCGAAACCGGCATCGAGCAGCGGCT
>JANPCT010000342.1:0-1983 GCA_031431095.1 Acidobacteriota bacterium
GGCCTTCCTGTCGCAGGTGCGCAAGGCCTGCGCGATCGGCCGCAAGCTCGAAGACCTCGGCATCCGCCGCTACGGCGTCGTCCGCATCGATTCGGCCGCGAGCCCCGCGGAGTGGGCGAAGGATCCCGAGGGCAATACCAGGAAGATCGCCGAGACGTTCCAGAAGGCCGCCGACATCGCGGAATCGACCGGCGAGCGGCTGGCCATCGAAGGGGAAATCTGCTGGGGCGGCATGCACAGCGTGAAGCGCAACCTCGACCTGCTCGAGATGGTGAATCGCCCCAAGACCGTCGGCTTCCAGGCCGACATGGCGCATACCCTGCTGTTCACGATGGGCTACAACGCGCCCGACGATCGCATCCTGCCGGAGGGATTCGACTGGTCCGATCGCGAAGGACTGGACGCCGGTCTCAGGAAGATGGCGGGCGCCTTGCGCGACTGGACGATCGACTTCCACGTCGCGCAGAACGACGGCACGGTCAAGGGCTCCGGGGCGCACGACAAGACCGGACGTCACTGCCTGCCCTTCGATCCCAACGGCAAGCTCGACATCGTCAAGCACGCCGGCTTCTGGCTGCGTGACGAGCAGGGTAACGTCACCCGCAACTTCAGGCACATCTGCTGGGACGGCTGCATGTTCCCCAATGCCGTCATGACGCAGCAGCAGACCTGGAACGATGTTCTTCGCGTCATGGCCGCCGTCCGCGAGGCGCATGGCTGGGAATAGCCGCAACATCAGGGGCATAAGGCAGCAGGGCGAGTGTCGCGTGCTGAAGGGGCGTGGATGAAGGACCTGAATATCGGGCTGGTCGGATACGGGTTCATGGGACGCACCCATTCGAATGCGTTCCTGCAGGCGCCGCGATTTTTCGATCTGCCGCGACGGCCGGTGTTGAAGGCGGTGGCGGCGCGCAATGCGGAGCGGGTCAAGAAGTTCGCCGCGAACTGGGGGTACGAGTCGTACACCACTGACTGGCGCGAACTGATCGACCGGCCCGACATCGACGTCATCGACATCGCGAGCCCCAACGACACACATCACGACATCGCCATTGCGGCGGCGAAGGCCGGCAAGATGGTGATGTGCGAGAAGCCGCTCGGGCGCAACGCGCAGGAAGCGCTGGCGATGACCGAAGCGATCGAGAAAGCCGGCGTGCCCAACACGGTCTGGTACAACTACCGCCGCGTCCCGGCCGTCACCATGATCAAGCAGCTGATCGACGAGGGCAAGCTCGGGCGCATTTTTCATTACCGCGCGAAGTTCCTCCAGGACTGGACGATTTCGGCGGACCTGCCGCAAGGCGGCGAGGGGCTCTGGCGCCTGGACGTGTCCGTCGCCGGCAGCGGCGTGACCGGCGACCTGCTGGCGCACAACATCGATACCGCGCTGTGGCTGAACGGGCCGATCGTCGAGGTCACGGCCATGACCGAGACGTTCGTGAAGGAGCGCAAGCACACGCTGACCGGCAAGGTCGAGGCGGTCGGCATCGATGACGCCAGCGCCTTTCTGTGCCGGTTCGAGAATGGCTCGCTGGCGATGTTCGAGGCGACCCGCTACGCCCGCGGGCACAAGGCACTCTACACGCTCGAGATCAACGGCGAACATGCCTCGGCCTTCTGGGATCTGCACGACCTGCATCGCATCCAGTATTTCGATCACGCCGACGAGGGGCGTGTCCGCGGCTGGCGCAACATCCATGTGACCGACGGCGATCAGCCGTACATGAAGCACTGGTGGGTGCCGGGACTCCAGATTGGCTACGAGCACACGTTCACGCACCAGTTCGCCGATTTCGTCACGGCCGCCGACGGCGGCAAGAGCCTGCCCCCCACGTTCCGCGACGGGCTGGCGACCGACTGCGTCACCGACGCCGTTCTGAAGTCGGCGAAGAGCAGACAGTGGGAGAAAGTTCAGTGATGACCTGGGCCGCACCGCCGCCGCTGTCCGATATCGACGCCGCCAGCCGCTTCGGCGTGGAGGTG
>JANPCT010000343.1:0-2016 GCA_031431095.1 Acidobacteriota bacterium
TGCGTCTCGTAGCGGAAGAAGGACTGGCCCTTCTCCGCGGGCACATCGGCGACGAAGCCGAGTTTCCGGCGATCGACGACGTCGTAGCCGCGGTAGAAGACACGCGGGCGATTCTCGGCGGGCTCGAGCAGATCGCGCAGAGTCGGCACCGAGCCGTTATGCAGATAGGGCGCGCGCAGCCAGATCCCGTCGAGCGGCATGTTGGCGTAGCCGCCGGTCTTGCGGAACCGGTGGAACGCCCAGGGCCGGCCCCTGCCGATGGTGTTCATGCGCGCGGCGAGCGTCGGAGTGAAGGAGTTCAGGCGCTCAGGATCGGTGCCGACGTCGGTAATCTCCGTCACTTTCCCGATGCGCTCACCGCCGGTCGCGTGGCAGCTTGCGCAGGCGGTCCGGTAGACCTGCTCTCCGTCGCTGACGCGAGCCGCATCGATGCGCGCTGGCGGAAATGCCGGCGGACGAAGATCCAGGATCCATTCCTCGACGCGTGCCAGCGATGCGAGGTCGAGCGAATCCTCCGTGGCGCCCGCGCCAATCGCGGCGCTCTTGTTGCGCTCCTCCACGAGATCGTTGTTGCCGTCCCAGTGCAGCGCCATCTGCCGGCGCATCCGCTGATTCCACAGGGACGGCAGATCCACTGTGCCAACGATCGTGTCCATCGGCAGCCGCAGCATCACCTTGTATGGATTGAAGGTATCGACGCGCCCGACGCCCTGCGGTGGACGACTGTCGAACCACGCGTTCGTGCGCGCCCGCTGGAGGATTCCCTTGCGAGTCGCCGGGATGACGAACAGCCGATAGAGCAGCCGATCGAACCACCCGATCTCCGGATTTTCTTTCCGGATCGCCGCCATCAGTGTCGCGGAGGTGAACCGCGGGTCACGCGCGCAGGCGGTCAGAAAGTTGGCGTAGCCCTGCAGGTCCATCTGGACTGCTGGCATGCCCGGCACGATTCGTCGTGGACCGGCAGCGCTGTCGCGATACGTACCGACGTGGCACGTCGCGCAGTTGAGGCCGACCCGTGCCACCCGCCCGGGCTTGTACGACGTGCCGATGGGACGCCCATGCGGGGCGCCGTCCGCCAGAAATCCCAGGCGCTCGTACCCTGTCCCCGGCCGCCTGGGCAGCTTGTCCTCGAAGACCGCTGGAAGCACGCGCCAGATCCAGTACGGCAGGCCCACGCCCGCTTCGGTGCCGATCGAACCGTATTCGAAATGATCGACGATCCCAGGGAACGACGAGCCGTCTGCGATCGGGCCGTTCGCCTTGGTGACCGTCGCGGATACCAGCGTCAGGACCGCGGCAAGCGTCAACAGCGAGCGGCGGCCGCTGTGGCGGTACCTCATTGGAAGGGTTGGCGGTCGAACACGGTCATGATTTCCCGGATCATCTCGTCGTGTGAGGCGAACCGCGACAGCTCATAGCAGCCGAGCGGGTTCTCCACGGCATTCACCAGGCACTTGTTGCAGTACGTGCACGGGCGCGCCGGCCGCGCCGTTCCGGCGGCAAACATCGCGACGAGATTGTTGTTGGCAATCAGCGGCCGCGCGATGGAGACGGCGTCGCAGCGGCCGTCCGCGAGGGCCTGTTCGATCACGCTTGCCGTCTGGAACCCGCCCGTGCAGATCACCGGAATGCCGACGGCCTGTTTGATGCGGTGCGCGTCGGCCAGGTTGAGGCCCTCGATGGCGCTGAAAGGCCCGCGCGCCCTGTCCCATCGGCGTTTGAACGCCGCACCGGACATGCGTCCGCGAAAGAACAGGTAGTTCCGCAGCGTCAGCGTGCCGCTGGACAGCAGCGTGTCGTAGGTTTTGCGCAGCTCTTCGAGCGGCAGTTCGCCAGCCGGATTGCGCGGGTGCGGGAACGAGCTGCCGGACGACACATGAATGGCGTCCACACCCGCGGCCTCGAGCCAGCGGCACACCTGGATCGAGTCCTCCAGCGTGTTGCCGGCCCCCTCGCGCCGCAGCAGCGCATCGTTGTACTCGACGGCGCTGATCTTCATCTGCAGGTGGAAGT
>JANPCT010000344.1:0-2370 GCA_031431095.1 Acidobacteriota bacterium
ACATCCGCTAGCGCATCGCCGCGGGCTATAATCGCTCCTCCCATGGCAGGTTTTGAACGGGCGGAGACGATATGGTTCAACGGCACGTTCGTGCCGTGGGACGAGGCGCGCGTGCACGTGATGGCGCACGGGCTGCACTACGGGACGGGGGTGTTCGAAGGGCTTCGCTCCTACGGCACCCCTGACGGACCGGCGATCTTCCGGTTGCACGATCACATCACGCGCATGTTCGAATCGGCGGCGATGTACGAGATGGAGATCCCGTACTCGGCGGAGGCGCTCGTCGAAGCGACCCTCGCGCTGATCCGCCGCAACGGACTGATCGACACCTACATCCGGCCGATCGCCTACTTCGACGCCTACTCACTGTCGGTGTGGCCGCGCGGGTGTCCCGTCAGCGTCGCCATTGCCGCGATGCCGCGTAAAGGCGCCTACCTCGGCGCCCATGCTGCCGACGGCGTCCGCGTCTGCATCTCGTCGGTGCGCCGGTTCGATTCGGCGGCGATCCCGACGACGGGTAAGGCGTGCGGGCAGTACTTGAACTCCGTGCGGGCGGTGCAGGATGCGATGCGGCGCGGCTTCGACGAGGCGATTTTCCTCAATCAGCAGGGGGAGGTCGCGGAGGGATCGGGCGAGAACCTGTTCGTCGTTCGCGACGGCTTGCTCGTGACCAACGCCGCCGACGCGGGGATCCTGATGGGCATCACGCGAGCCTCGGTCCTCGAGCTGGCTGCGGCGCTCGGCATCCCGTCGCGCGTGGCGCCGATCACGCTCGACGACCTGCGATCGGCCGACGAATTGTTCTTCACCGGCACCGCCGTCGAGGTGACGCCGATTAAAGAGCTGGATGGCGTCGCGATCAGCGGCGGCACGCGTGGTCCCGTCACCGCGCGCATCCAGCAAGCCTTCCTGAACATCGTCCAGGGCCGCGACCCCCGCTACCGCCACTGGCTGGCATACACGGGGGTCTGACCCCGGCGGAGCCGCGCGCGCGCCAGGCGGGGTCTGACCCCGGTTTTCGGGGGGGGTGCAGAGGGACGGGTCTAGATATTGGGGGCGGACGACGCGAGGTTCAAACAGGTGGTATCGCGGAAAGTGCTCTGGCACCGGATTTACCCAGGGAGACTGATTCGATGAAGCGTGTCGTCGTCATGGGGATGCTGGCAGCGATGTGGGCGACCGCCGGATCCGGCCAGGACCCCCTGGCGCCGCTCGGGATCACCCCCCTCGCGGCACGGGTGGCGGTGAACACGGTGCTCAGCAGCGGCCTGAACAACCCGGGCCTGCCAGCGGCCGCTTTCAAGCTCCTGACCCCTGCGGCGCGCGGACAAGTGGCGACCGCCGGGATGGCGTGGCTGAAAAGCTACGTCGCGTCCCCGGAGTTCGCGACCCAGTACGCGCAGGTCCGCGACAGCCACAAGCCACGTCCGCCGCAATTCACCGGCACGCCCGAGGACGAAGTCAGGAAAGCCGACGAGGAACAGAAGCAGCAGGCCGAGGACTCGAAGAAAGCGATCGCGTCGCTGCCGGCCGAACAGCGCGCGCAACTCGAGGAATCGATCAGGGCGATGGTGGCGGGTATGAACATGCCCGAGATGCGCAAGGTCCGCCTCGACGCCGTGATCGCCGATCGCGCCGATCGCACCCGAGAACATCAGGAAGCCCTCGCATACTGGACGCGCGACTATCCCGAACGTCCCGCCCCGCTCATCGCCAAACGGCTGCGCGAATTCCTCGCCGTCAGCGCGGACGTCGACTTCGCCGCGACGCTGACGCCGCGCAACGGCAAGATGGCGTTCGAGAACGCCGCGTACGAGCAAAAACCGGCACAGTGGAAGCTGTGCTACCGCGCCGGCAAGGACGCGACAGCGGCGGCGCGCGCCGCAGCGCAGGCGTGGCTCAAGGAGCTGGGCGGATAGCGGGTTCTCACGCCCCCGGGCGCTGCGGTCTTACTGGACGTTGCCGAGCAGGATCTCGAACACCAGCGCCGCATTCGGCGGAATGCTGCTGCTGCCCGTGGAACCGTACGCCAGCGACGGCGGAATCACGGCGCGGCGGATGCCGCCGACCTTCATACCCGACACCGCCATTTCGAAACCCTTGATCAACGTGTTGCTGCCGATCACGAACGGCGCGAGCTGTCCGGCGTCGAACTGCGCGCCTTTGTGGTCCGGGCCGCTGTTGCTGTAAAGCCACCCGGCATACTGGACGGTCGCGGACTTTCCGACGGCCGCCTCGGCGCCGGTGCCCACCGTCAAGTCAACCTGGGAGTACGGTATCGCGCTCTGGTCGGGCGCGGTTGGTGAGCTCGAGCCGTTGTTGCAGGCCGCGGCCAGCACGAGGAGCGCCGGCACGAGGAGGGATCGATGG
>JANPCT010000345.1:0-2757 GCA_031431095.1 Acidobacteriota bacterium
TGCCCTGCCACAGCGACCCGCGCGACGAAGCCGACGCGGCGCTCGTCGCCGCCCACTTCGGCATGGCGACCATACGAGTCGACCTGGGCCCGTCCTTTGACCGATTCACAGCCACGCTCGTCGATGCCGTCGGCACGATCCCGCCCGAATTGTTGACTGCCGCGAGTGGGGCGGTGGGCGAGATGGACGCGCGAATGCCGCTTGCGAACGTCAAGCCTCGCCTGCGCATGACGGCTCTCTACTACGTCGCCAACACTTTGAACTGCATGGTTGCGGGGACGGGCAATCGCAGCGAGCTCGCCGTCGGCTATTTCACCAAGTACGGCGACGGCGGCGCGGACGTTCTGCCGATCGGGGAGCTGTTGAAGAGCGAGGTTCGCGCGGCGGCGCAGGAGCTTGGGGTGCCCGACGCGATCGTCGACAAGGCGCCAAGCGCCGGCCTGTGGGCGGGCCAGAGCGACGAGGCGGAGATGGGCTTCAGCTACGCCGAGCTGGAGAAATACCTGAAGGGCGGCGCCGAGATGGTGTCGCCGGCGCTGGCGATGCGCATCGAGCGGCTGATCCGCGCCAGCGAGCACAAGAGAAATGTCCCACCCACGCCGGGAGCAGAGTGATGACGAATCGATTTGTCGAGCGCCGCGGCCGCAGCGCTACAACGTTCGTCGCTGGAACCCTCGCGGCTCTCTTCATTGCCAGCGCCGGCGCGCAGCAGCCGGCGATACGAACGCCGGAGCAGTTCTTCGGCTTCCGCATGGGAACCGACAACAAGCTTGCCCGTTGGGACAAGATCGTCGAGTACTTCCAGCAGATCGCGACCACCTCGGATCGCGTCCGCTACCGCGAGCTCGGCAAGTCAACGAACGGCAATCCCTTCGTGGCGCTCGAGATCAGCAGCCCGGATACGCTCAAGAACCTCGACCGCTACAAGCAGATGGAGCGCAAGCTCTATTTCCAGGATGGCCCGCCCACCGACGCCGAGCGTGACGACATCTTCCGGCAGGGCAAGGTCGTCGTTGCCATCACGACAACGATTCACGCGACCGAGATCGGCGCATCGCAGATGGTCGTCGAACTGGTGCACACGCTGGCGACCGACAACTCGCCGCAGGTCAAGAAGATCCTCGACAACGTCATCTTCGTGCTGGTCCCCAGCCTGAATCCCGACGGCCAGATCATGGTGACGGACTGGTTCAACAAGAATCTCGACACGCCGTTCGCGACGAGCCAGATTCCCTATCTCTACCATCCCTACGTCGGTCACGACAACAACCGCGACATGTACATGTTCACGCAGAAGGAGAGCCAGCACACCGCCAACCTGCTGTGGCACGTCTGGTTTCCCGCCGTGTGGCTCGACGAGCACCAGCAGGGCAGCAACGGCGCCCGCATCTTCGTCATGCCGGCCACCGACCCGATCAATCCAAACGTGCACCCACTGATCTACCGGTGGAATGGCATCCTCGGCCAGTCGCAGGCCGCCGCGCTCGAGGCCGCGGGCAAGGACGGCATCATCTACAACTCCACCTACACCAACTTCTGGCAGGGCGCGATGGCATGGAGCGGCTGGTGGCACAACCAGATTGGCCTGTTGACGGAGGTGGCGAGCGTGCGAGTCGCGGCTCCGATCGATCAGCAGCGCGCCGTGCCCGGACAGGCCCCCGCGCCGGCAGCAGGACGAGGCAGCGGGCGTGGCGACGGCGGCGGCGTGCTGCCGGCGCCGGCCGATACCGTTTCCCGCACCGAGTACCCACGGCCCTGGCTCGGCGGCCGCTGGACGCTCCGCGACATCGTCGACTACGAAATGATCGCGACGATGGCGCTGCTGGACACGGTTGCCGACAGGCGCGAGACGCTGCTGCAGCAGATCTACGAAGTGAACCGCGTGACGGTCGCGGCCGGCAAGACCGGCGATCCGTCCGCGATCCTGATTCCCGTCGACACCCAGCACGACCCGCACGAGGCGCTTCACCTCGTCGAAAAGCTGCAGATGGCGGGCGTCGAGGTCTATCGCGCCAACGCCCCCTTCGACGCCGACGGGCAGCGGCAGGCGGCGGGCACGTTCGTCATCCCGATGGCGCAGGTCTTCGCCCGCTACGCCAAGGACATGCTGGAGAAGCAGACCTATCCGGAGGTCCGGCGGAGCCCCACCTCCCCGCCGGAGCCTCCGTACGACGTCACGGCGTGGTCCCTCGGCATGCTCTTCGGCGTCGAGCCGGTGTTCGTGCACAAGCCGATGCCCGCGGACCTGTCGCTGACGAAGCTGACCGCGACGCCGAAGATGGACGGAAAGGTCACCGGCAACGGACCGCGGTTCGTGTTCGATTACCGCGGCGCCGATGCGGCGAAGGCGATGAACCGGCTGCTCAAGGACGGCGCGCGCGTCACGCTCGAAACGACGGCCGACACCTCGGACCATGCGGGCGGACGAAGGTCGCGGGTCTGGGTGACGAATGCGCCGCGCAAGTCGCTCGACATCGTGGCGGCCGGACTCGGGATCCAGATCAAGACGGCTGACGGTCCGCTGCCCGCCGCCGGACTCGCGGTCAAGGCGCCGCGTGTCGGCATGTACTCACCCTGGACCGGCGGCAACATGGACGAGGGCTGGACGCGCTGGGTCCTCGAACAGTACGACTTCACCCTGACGACGCTGCACAACGCCGACGTCAGAGACGGCAAGCTGCGTCAGAAGTACGACGTCATCATCCTGCCGGACCAGTCGCCGCGAGCGATCGTGGACGGCGCCTCCGGAGCGAACAT
>JANPCT010000346.1:0-2166 GCA_031431095.1 Acidobacteriota bacterium
GGGCCGCCCCTTCAATTCAAACAGCCGGCGCACGGCGGCGGCGTTTCGCGGATCCACCGCGAGGCCGTAAAGCGTGTCGGTTGGATACGCCACCACCAGCCCGTCCCGAATCATGTCGGCAGCTTCGCGGACGACCGCCGGATCCGGATCGAGCGCGTCGACTTTCAGAATGATTGCCATCCCTTGATTATGCCCGCGCGGTGATGACGTCGCCTTCAGGTCGGGTCGTCGGGTGGCGGCAGGATGCCGTCCCCAGGCGGCAGAACGATGTCGGCGGCCGCGACGGGCTGTTCGTCATCCGCCCGCGAGGGGGTGTCGCCCCCAGGCGCCTGGTCGCGACTCGCGAGTGACTGGTTGCGGCCGGCCCGGTGCACCGCGATCGCGAGCGCGCCCAGCGCGGCGACATCGAGGGCAAACACGGCGCGGATGGACGTCGCGGCGAGCAGTCCGCACACCACCGGGCTGACTGCGAGGCCGACCAGCGACGCGGTGGTGAGCAGGCCGAAACCGGCGCCGCGAACGTTCGCCGGGATGACGGCGGCGGCCGCGGTGTAGGCGGCGGTGGTGCCGACGCCAATCGCGAGCCCGAACAGCGGCGTCGCCAGGAAGAGCGACAGGACGCCGGGCGCCGCGACATACACAAGAGCCGAGACAGCCGCCACCGCCGACGCCGCCGCGATCACCTGCGTCGCCGTGCGCCGATGCAGCAGCCTGGCGCAGACGTGATGCCCGACCGCGCCGGCGCTGGCGGCCACCGAGAAAAGCAGCCCCGAGATCAGCGGGACGCGCGCGGCGCCGGTGCCGAGCTCCGCCACATACAGCGGCAGCACCGGCCCGAAACTCCGATCGACGAACTGGAAGCTGAAGATCACGGCGGCCATGAGGAGGAAGTTCTCGAAGGCCAGCACGTTCCGGAACGTCACCGCGCGCCGGGTCTCTGCCGCGGGTTGCTCGGGCGCACGTACCGCGCGCTCGTCGTACATCAGGAAGACGACGGCCAGGGCAATGACGTAGAACGCGGCCGCAACGAAGAAGGCGCGATGCAGCCCCACGATGGCGGCAATCGAGCCGCCGAACACCGGCCCGAGCGCCGGGCCGAGGCGCTGCGCCGTCTGCACCGTGCCGATCGCATGCCCCATGCGTCCCTTGGGCGCCGAATCGGCGGCCATCGTCAGGGTCAGCGCGCCGTAGCCGGCAAAGAGCCCCTGGAACGCACGCAGCGCGAAGACGTGCCAGGGCTTCGTGACAAACGCCATCGCCGTCATGACGACGACGAAGCTGGCGAGCGAGCGCTCGACCATGATCTTGCGGCCGAAGCGATCGGCGAGACGGCCCCACAGCGGCGCCAGAAGAGCGGTGAGCGCCGGGGTGACGCCGAGGCTGAGGCCCGACCACATCGCGACGCGGCCGACGTCCTCGACGCCGAGCAGGTGGAAATACAACGGCAGAAACGGCATCACGAGCGTGAAGCCCATGAAGCCGATGAAGGAGGCGGACGTTACCGCGAAGAGATTGCGACGGTAACCCATTGGCGATTGGCGATTACCAGTATCAGAATCTGATTCTGACCATCTTCTGCTGTTCGACGTGAATCGTGTCGATGAAGCGGATGCGCGCCGGGTCGCTCTGCATCACGATCGAGCTGGTGCGGATACCGTCGCCGAAGAAGCGCACGCCGCGCATCAGGCTGCCGTCGGTCACGCCGGTCGCCGCGAAAATGATTCCGTCGCCCGACGCGAGGTCCTTCGACGTATAGACACGGCGCGGATCCGCGATGCCCATCTTGCGGCTGCGCTCCTCGTCCTCGGGTTTGTTGATCACGAGCCGCGCGAAAATCTCGCCGTTGAGGCAGCGCATCGCGGCGGCGGTGAGCACCCCCTCGGGCGCGCCGCCGGTGCCCATCACCGCGTGGACGCCCGTGCCGACGACGGCGGCCGCGATTCCGGCCGACAGGTCGCCGTCCCCGATCAGGCGGATGCGCGCGCCGGTGGCGCGAATCTGCGCAATCAGCTTTTCATGACGCGGCCGATCGAGTACGACGACCACGAGGTCCTCGACATCGCGTCCGAGTGACTTGGCGATGCCGGCGAGGTTCTCGGCGGGCGAGGCATCGAGACTGACCGCATCCTTGGAGCTGGGCCCGACCACCAGCTTCTCCATGTAGAG
>JANPCT010000347.1:0-6868 GCA_031431095.1 Acidobacteriota bacterium
CGTACGACGGTGAAGGCCTCGCCTCGAAAGGCCTGGTCGTCGTCACGTTCAACTACCGCGTCGGTGTCCTCGGGTTCTTCGCGCATCCCGAGCTCACCAGGGAGGCCGGCTATCACGCGTCAGGCAACAACGGATAGCTCGATCATAACGCTGCGGTCCGCTGGGTCCACGACAACATCGCAGCGTTCGGCGGCGACCCTGCGCGGATCACAATTGCCGGGCAGTCCGCTGGCGCAGGCGCGGTGCACAGCCTGACGGCGTCGCCGCTCGCCAGGGGCCTGTTCCATCGCGCGATCGCCGACAGTGGCGCCGCCGTCGCCGGCACGCGGACGATGGCGGACCAGGAGGCGGACGGCGTCCGCTTCGCGGCTGCCAAAGGAGCGACGTCGATCGCGGCCCTTCGCGCCATGGGGTGGCCGCAGGTCGTCGAGCCGGTGCAAGGCGTGCGCTTCGGCCCCCTTCCCGACGGCTACGCCCTTCCCTCGACGGTGCGCGAGCTATTCGCGGCGGGGAAACAGAACGACGTGCCGATGCTGACGGGCAGCAACGCCGACGAAGGGGGCGCCGTTCCCAACCCGACCACGACCGTCGAGTCGTTCGAGCGTGACGCGAAGCAGCGCTACGGCGACAAGGCGGCGGAGTTCCTGAAGCTATATCCCGCGGCGACGGACGACGAGGCCAAGCGGGCGCAGAACGACAGCGCCCGCGATCGCGCTCGCGCGACGTTGTACTTCTGGGCGCTCGATCGGGCCCGAACCGCGCGCACCAGCGTCTTCACCTATTTCTGGACCCATGCCCTGCCAGGACCCGACGCCTCTCAGTACGGCGCCTTCCACACATCCGAAGTCCCGTACGTGCTGAACACGCTGTCGCTGTCGCAGCGGCCCTTCGCCGCGGCGGATCATCAGATCGCCGGCACCCTTTCCTCGTACTGGGTCAACTTTGCCGGACGCGGCGACCCCAACGGCAAGGGCTTGCCGGCATGGCCGCGAGTGACCAGCGCCATCGCGCAGACGATGGAAGTCGGCGATCGTTTTCAACCGATGCCGATTGCCGGCAACGAGGCGCGAATCGACTTCTTCCGCCGCGTCCTCGCGGTGCACTAGAGGCCCGACCAAGCCGCCCGGCAACCGGGGAGCGGATATAATCCGCGCGTCCATTCCCGCACCATCCTGGAGACCTTTCAATGAAGCACTCGCGCGTGTTTGCGGCAGTCGTGTCCGCTGCCCTTGGCTTTGGCGGCCAGTCCCTGCTCGGACGCGCCGCGCAGACGGCCGCACCGGCTGCCGGGTCCGGCGGGCCGTTCGACGGCCTGCACTGGCGTCAGATCGGCCCCGCGGCCATGTCGGGGCGCGTCGCTGATATCGCCGTCTACGAGCCGAACTCGAACATCTGGTACGTGGCCACCGCGCACGGCGGCGTGTGGAAGACGGTCAACAACGGCACCACCTTCGAGGCGCAGTTCCAGGATCAAGGCCTGATGTCGATTGGCGACGTCGCCGTCTCCCAGAACAATCCCGACCTCGTCTACGCCGGCACGGGTGAATCGAACAACCGGCAGAGCACGTCCTGGGGCGACGGCGTCTACAAGTCCACGGACGGCGGCAAGACCTACAAGAACACCGGCCTGAAGACGTCGCGACACATCAACCGCATCGTCATCGACCCCCGCGACAACGACACCGTCTGGGTCGCGGCGACGGGGCCGCTCTTCGGATCCGGCGGCGAGCGCGGCATTTTCAAGACCACCGACGCCGGCGCGACCTGGAAACAGACGCTGAAGATCGACGACGACACCGGCGCCAACGACCTCGTGATCGATCCGTCCAACACCAAAGTGCTCTACGCTTCGACCTACCAGCGGCGCCGCACGTCGTGCTGCATGAACGGCGGCGGACCGGGCAGCGGCATCTGGAAATCGACGGACGGCGGCGACACGTGGACGCGCCTCAAGACGGGGCTCCCTGAAGGACCGCTCGGGCGCATCGGTCTCGACATCTCCCGCAAGCGGCCCAACATTCTGTATGCGCTCGTCGAAGGACCCGCGGCTGGACGTGGCGGCGGTGCGGGCGGCGCCGGTGCGGCTGGTACGGGTCTGGCTGGCGCAGGACGCGCGGGTGGCGCCGCCGCGGAAGAAGCCCCGGGACAGGCGGCGGGCGGCGGCGGACGCGGCCTCGCGACCGGTGTCAACGCCGGCGCAACCGGACTCTATCGATCGGACGATGCGGGCGCGACGTGGCGCAAGGTGAGCAACGTCAATCCGCGGCCGATGTATTTCAGCCAGGTGCGCATCGACCCGAACGATCCAGACGTGGTCTACATGGGCGGCGTCGACCTGCAGATGACCACCGACGGCGGCAAGACCGTGAATACCTCCGCGGCCTCTGCTATTCATTCCGATCATCACGCCATCTGGATCGATCCTGCCAACTCCAACCACGTCGTCATCGGTAACGACGGCGGCCTGGCGCAGAGCTGGGACCAGTCGAAGACGTGGATCTTCCTGCCCAACCTGCCGGTCGGCCTCTTCTACCACGTCAGCGTCGACATGGCCTCGCCCTTCAACATCTGCGGCGGCATGCAGGACAACTACGATTGGTGCGGACCCAGCCAGGTGCGCGGCGCGGCCGGCATTGCCAATTACCACTGGACGACGATCCAGGGCGGCGACGGCTTCGTCGTCCTCCAGGACCCGAAGGATCCGCGCGTCATCTACAGCGAATCCCAGGACGGCAACATCGTCCGCATCGATCGCGTGACCAACGAGTCGATGAGCATCCGGCCGCAGGCGCCGCAAGGTGAGCCGGTGTACCGCTGGCACTGGGACACGCCGATGCTGATCTCGCCGCACGATGCGGCGGTCGTCTACGTCGCCGCCAACCGCGTCTTCCGGGCGCCGGATCGCGGCTTGACGTTCACCGCCATCAGCCCCGATTTGACCACGGGCGAAGACTCCGATCGCGAGCGAATCGTGACGATGGGGCTCAAGGGCAGCGACATCACCATCGCGAAGAACGACGGCGTCGGCGCGTTCGGAACGATCGTGGCGCTGGCGGAGTCGCCGAAGACGGCGGGCGTGATCTACGCCGGCACCGATGACGGCAGGCTGCAGGTGACGAAGGACGGCGGCAAGGCGTGGACCGACGTGTATCAGAAGCTGCCGAACGCACCGAAAGGGGCGTTCGTCTCGCGCCTCGCGCCGTCGCGCTTCGACGCGGGCACGGTGTACGCGACGATTGACGATCATCGCCAGAACAATTACGACACCTACATCTACGCCAGCAAGGATTTCGGTCAGACCTGGACGTCGCTGAACGGCAACCTGAAGGGTGAAGCGATCAAGACGATCGCAGAAGACACGAAGAATCCGGACGTGCTCTACGTCGGCGCGGAAACGGGATTGTTCCTGTCGACGGATCGCGGCGCGGCGTGGTCGCGCCCGAACTGGAACCTGCCGACGGTGCGCGTCGACGAGATCGTCATCCATCCCCGCGACAACGCGATGGTGCTGGCGACGCACGGCCGAGCGATCTGGGTCCTCGATCGGATCGAACCGATCCAGGAGTACGCCGCGGCTCGCAGCACCGAGGCGCGGCTCTTCACGCCGCCGCCCTCGTCGATGTTCCGCCGGCCGGCGCGCGATCGGAACTACGAGTTCTGGGGCAACCAGGTGTTCTATGGCGACAACCCGCCGCAGTCGGCGCTGCTGTCGTACTTCGTCAAGAACAAGCCGGCCGACGTCAAGCTGAAGGTCTCGGACGCGAGTGGCCGTGAGATGCGGGAGATCGTGATACCCGCGACGGCGGTCAAGGCGGGCATCAACTCGGCCTGCTGGGATCTGCGCGTGCAGCCGGTGCCGGCGCCGAACGCCGCCAACTTTCCGGGTGCGCGCGGTGCACAGGCCGGTGCACAGAGCGGCAATCAGCCAGCCGTGGAGCCGTTCGGATTCGGTTGCGGTGGCGGCGGCGGTGGCGGCGGCGGCTTTGGCGGATTCGGGGGCGGCGGCAACCCGGGTCCGTACGTGCACGGCGGCAGCTACAGCATCGCGCTGATCGTCGACGGCAAGACCGTCGACACCAAGCCGCTCCGCGTCGCCGGAGATCCGGACGTCGCCCTGACCGAAGCGCAGCGCAAGCAGCTCTTCGAGATGGCGTTCGAGATGCACGAACTGCAGAAGCGCGCCACCGATGCCGCGGCGGGCGTCGCGTCGCTGACGCGCCAGATGACCCAGCTCTCGACCGACATCGCGGCGAAGACCGACGTCCCGGCAGACGTGAAGGCCGCGTTCGAGTCGCTGAAGACCGATACGGCGGCCATGGCGACGAAGCTGCCGGGCGGCGGCGGTGGCGGCGGCCGCGGCGGCGGCGGCGGCCGCGGCGCCGCAGACACGAGCGTGATGGGCAGGATCGGCCAGGCCAAGAACGGCGCCTCGGGCGGGCTCTGGCCGACCTCGATGACAATGAAGGCCTATGCCGACGCGAAAGTCGACGGGCCCAAGGCGATCTCCGACGCCAACGCCCTGTTCGTTCGCGCGGCGGCCGTCAGCACGTCACTGGCGAAATACGACCTGAAGCTCGAGGCGCCGAAACCGGCCGACGCCGGCGCCACGGCGAAGAAGAAGAGCACGGCCTAGCGGCGACGCGGGGTCGGCATCGCGGCTCACGACTGAAGGCCCATGCCCCAGCCGTGAGCCCTTCTTCCGCCGGTTTGCGCCTTCCGGAGCATGAGACTGTTGCCGCTCTCCATCGTCTGCTGGCTTGCCGCCACGGGTCTGGCCGCCGGCCAGGATCCGCCCCGCGCGCCGCTGACGAGGGCCGACGCACATGTCGTGATCGGATGGCAGAACCTGCACAAGGAGCAGCCGGGGGAACAGATTTACAACAACTGGGTCAACGGCATCTTTTACGGCGGCGGCGGAGCCGGCTGGTATTGGACGGATCATCTGAAGACCCAGATCGACGTGGGCGGCGGCACGCGCGGACGGCAGTATCGGTCCGGCTACAGCTCGGGCAGTCAGACCACCAGCTCATCGTCCCAACTGTCGATTCGCGAGCAGAGTGTGGCGCTCGGCCAGCACTACCAGTTCTTCCGGAACCAGTGGTTCCATCCGCACGTCGGCGCGGGGATTGATCTCGCGCGTCAGACCACCACCGAGGTTTTTTCGCCGGTGGTCGTGTTCGACCCGGCGACACGAGCTACGCGCCAGGTTCGCCCGGCGCGCACGGAAGGGCCCACGCACCGCACCATCGCGCGCCCGTTCGCCGAGGTCGGTCTGAAAGCGTACATGGCCCGGCGGGCGTTCTTCACGGCGGACACACGGCTGATGTACCGGCACGGACTCGACCAGATCTTGTTCCGGCTTGGTTTTGGTGTTGATTTCTAGCGTGAGGGTGACATGTTCAGGCAATTGACGGCACTCGGACTTTGCGCGGCCATGATGACCACGGGATGCGCCTCGGCCTCCGGATCGCGCGTGGCCCAGCCGGCGGCGCCTCAGGTCCAGGACCGCGCCGTGCTCGCCGAATACGTGCAGCGGCTGGCGCCCGGCAGCAAGGTCCGTGTCGAGCGCAGCGGCGGCGAGTCGTTGCGCGGCACGCTGATGAAGGCAACGGCCGACGCCATCGTCGTTCAGAAAAACACGCGCGTCCCTGAAGCGCCGGTCGAGATCCCGCTGTCAGAGGTGGCACGGGTGACGCTCGACACGGGCGGCACCTCGGTCGGCAGGAACCTCGCGATCGGTGTCGCATCCGGCGTCGCGGCGACGTTCGGAGTGTTGCTGCTGCTGGCAGCCCTGTGGAGCGACTGAGGCGGCGCCTGACCGCAACGTCAGGCCGGGGCCGGGACAGCGCCACTCCGCCGGAGCCAGTCGAGAAGCGGCGCCGTCATCGCCGTCGTCACGAGAGCCATGACGACCATCATCGTGAACAGCGCCGGACTGATCAGCCCCGCGTCCAGGCCGATATTCAGCACGACGAGCTCCATCAGTCCGCGCGTGTTCATCAGCGCGCCGAGCTGCGCGGCAAATGACCACGGCATCCCCATCAGGCGCCCGGCAAACGCCGCGCCGCCGAACTTCCCCGCCGCGGCTGCCGCGATAATCAGCAGGCACACGGCGACGTCGTGCCACGACGAGACGAGCGCAAGCTGCGTACGCAGACCGGTCAGCGCGAAAAACGCCGGCAGCAGCAGGACGATGACTACGCCATTCAGCCAGCGCGAGGTCATCACCGCAAACGCGCTCTGGTGCGGAATCATCACCCCCGCGGCGAACGCAATCACGAGCTCGCCGGGCCCGCTGCCGCCTGGCATGGCACGCGCGGCCCCCACGACGAGCGCGAGAAGGCACCAGGCCATGATGTCGTTGATCGCGGCGCAAGTCATGGCGGCGACGCCCAGGTCGGTCCGCGCGAGACCGCGGTCGGTCAGGATGCGCGCCAGCACGGGAAACGCGGTGATCGACATCGCCACCCCCATGAAGAGCGCGAAGCGCGTCGGCGATACGCCGGTGGGCGACAGGCCATCGTGAATCGCGACGGCGACCGCGCAGCCAAGCAGGAACGGGACCGCAATGCTCGCCTGCGAGGTCACGATGAGCGCCGCGGCCCGCTGTTTCAGCAGCGCCGTGTCGAACTCGAGTCCGACCAGGAACATGTACAGGACGACGCCCGCATGTGCGACAACACCGAGCGCTGGCCGCACCTCGAGCGGGAACACGTAGCGCTCGACACCGGGTGCGATCAATCCGAGGAGGGAGGGCCCGAGCAGAAGTGCTCGGGCTACGGCAGGTGGATGTCGGCGGACTTCAGGTGGAGGTCGGCGAACTTCAAGTACTGCTCCCAATCATAGCTGGTCACATCATGTGCTCCAG
>JANPCT010000348.1:0-2331 GCA_031431095.1 Acidobacteriota bacterium
CGCCGCCGGGTTGAAGCAGCTCGAGGCGGAGTACAACATGTTCTTCTCCGGCCGGCAGCCGCGGCCGCCGTGGGAGACACGAAACCGCGTCGCCGCGCTCGTCAAGAAATGGGATCGGGGTTACATCCAGTCCGCCGTGGACCGGTTCCAGTTCGACACGCTGCAGCGCCGCTATCAGACCTTCATCGATCTCTGGGATCGCGGTCTGCGCTCGCGCGAAGAGGGTCGCGCCGGTCCCTTTGCGCTGCCGCCGCCCAAACCGGTGCGGAAGGAAAAGGAAAAGGCGCCCGACGCGAAAATCGTCCACGTCGCGGCGTTCCACGATCCGATGCGCGAGATGGACAAGCTCCACACGCTCTACGACTCGCTGATGGATGCGCGGCGCGAGACGGGAGACGACGTGGTGCCGTTTCACCGGTTCGCGGCGCTCGTGAAGGATCAGGTCACCAAGGTGCAGTCGGGCGGGACGGGCGAAGTCGCGTTTCGCGTCGCGGTCGTGGACGGGAAGGTGAACTTTACGGTGAGGGGAGTGGACGAGGGGAGCGGGGAAGAGTAGAGGCGGCATGCGCACCGCCCCTACGGATGGGAACTAGGCGGGTTTCGTGACGTTGCCGGCCTGCGGGCCTTTGGGACCATCAACGATTTCGAATTCGACGGGCTGGCCTTCTTCGAGCGTCCGGAAGCCGTTTCCCTGGACTGCCGAGAAGTGCACGAACACGTCGCTTCCACCGTCGCGCTCAATGAACCCGTAGCCTTTGGCGTTGTTGAACCACTTGACCTTGCCTGTGATACGCATCGTACTTCCCTGCCTTGCAATGGCGATAGAGACAAAAAAAGACCGCGAGTACGCGGCCTCGGCTTACGACGCTGGCCCGCCAGCGCCGACGGCATAGTACCGAGAGCGCCGTGAAGGTGTCAAGAAAAACCCCAAATATGCGAGCAATTCTGAGTGTTTCGGATAAAGCCGGACTGATCGCGTTCTGCCGAGGACTGGCCGACCGCGGCGTGCAGCTGATCTCGACCGGCGGCACGTCGAAGGCGCTCGCCGATGCCGGACTCGCCGTCACCAACGTGTCCGACGTGACCGGTTTTCCCGAGATGATGGACGGCCGCGTCAAGACGCTGCACCCGAAGATCCATGGCGGCATCCTCGCGCGGCGCCATCGCCCCGACGATCTCGAGGCGCTGCGATCGCAAGGCGTCGAGCTCGTCGACCTCGTTGTCGTCAACCTCTATCCATTCGCGAAGGCGGCCGCCAACCCGGAGACGCCGTTCGATGACCTGGTCGAGCAGATCGACATCGGCGGCCCCTCGCTGCTGCGCGCCGCGGGCAAGAACTTCCGCGATGTCATGGTCGTCGTCGATCCGGCCGATTACCCGCGCGTGCTCGAAGAGATGGCGCAGTCCGGCGGTCCGTCGCTGGCCTTCAAGTTCGAGTTGATGAAGAAGGCCTTCGCGCACACGGCGCAGTTCGACGCCCTGATTGCCGGCACCCTCGCCACGATTGAGTACGACGACGGAGCGTTTACGCGCGCGGCCGGCCCCTCGCCCGGCCCCCAGGTGAAGACCCTGCGCTACGGCGAGAATCCACACCAGAAGGCGCAGTGGGTCCAGGGCCACGGCCCGCACTGGCGGACGAAGTGGGAAGTTCACCAGGGCAAGGAACTGTCGTACACGAATCTGCTGGATCTCGATGCCGCGACGCGCATCGCGCTCGAATTCGTGGAACCTGCCGCCGTGGTCATCAAGCACACCAACCCGTGTGGCACCGCCACGGGTGCGACAATCGCCGAGGCCTACGTCCGTGCCCGCGACGCCGATCCGCTCTCCGCGTTCGGCGGCATTGTCGGGCTCAACCGTCCGATCGATGCCGACACCGCGAAGGCGATCACTGCTACTTTCATCGAGGCGGTCATCGCCCCGTCGTTGGCGGAGGAATCGCGCGCGATCCTGGCGACCAAACAGAACCTGCGGGTCGTGACCGCCGACTTCGAAGCGATGGCGAGCGCGCCGACGCTCGTCGGATCCGGCGCGCAGGCCACCGGCGCCGAAGTGCGCTCGTTCCTCGGTGGCATGCTGTCGCAGGAGCCGGATCGGGTGATCGAGGCGAGAGATCCGTGGCCGCCACCTTCGCGGCCTGACTCGAGCGCCGCTGCGGTGGACGAGCCTCCGGAAATTCGCGTCGTGACGAAACGGCAGCCGACCGCGGATGAGTGGACGGCGTTGCGGTTCGCGTGGCGGGTCTGCGCGCATGTCAAATCCAACACGATTGTCTTCACCGGCGCCGACCGTACGCTGGCCGTCGGTGCGGGGCAGATGAGCCGCGTCGAT
>JANPCT010000349.1:0-11275 GCA_031431095.1 Acidobacteriota bacterium
GAATCGGCGCTGACGCTGATCGGTGAGTTCCTGCGCACGGCCGGCGCGTATGCGCGCTGACCTCGCGCTGGTCGGCTTCGGCCACGTCGGCCGGCGGTTCGCGCGGCTGCTGGAAGAGCGCCGCGACTGGCTGTCACTCGATTACGACCTCGACTGCCGCATCGTTGGCATCGCGACTCGCCATCACGGGAGTGTGTTCCGGCTCTCGGGCATCGATGCCGTGGCCAGCGCGGTGAGCGTCGAAGGAGGTCACCCGCTCAACGAAACCGGCGCGCCACTCGCGGGCGACAGCGCCGACGTCATCCGGCGGCTGTCGGAGAGCGACGCCACGCTCAAGGTGCTGGTCGAGACAACCACGCTCGACATCGACGCCGGCCAGCCGGCCATCGATCACGTGCGCGCCGCATTGCTGGCCGGGTGTCATGCGGTGACGGCGAACAAGGGACCCGCGGCGTTCGCGTTCGAGGAGTTGAGCGCCCTCGCCTACGACCGCGATGTCTCTTTCCTCTTCGAGGGAGCGGTGATGGACGGCGTGCCCATCTTCAACCTCGTGCGCGAGACGCTGCCCGCGGTCGAGATCAGCGGGTTCCGCGGCGTCATCAACAGCACCACCAATCACATCCTCAGCGCGCTGGAGGACGGCGAGGGCTTCGACGCCGCACTGCAGCGGATGCAGGAGATGGGGATCGCCGAGGCAGACCCGTCGCTGGATGTCGACGGCTGGGATGCGGCGGCGAAGACCGCGGCGCTCGCCAACGTGTTCATGCGCGCGCGAACGACGCCAAAAGAGGTCGACCGCGAGGGCATCGGCCCGGCGACAGCGCGCGTCGCGATGGCGGCGCGAACGAGAGGCGCCCGCGTCCGGCTGGTGGCGTCGGCCCGGCGCACGGCGCAGGGAGTCGTCACCTCGGTGCGCCCCGTGGAGCTGCCGGAGACGGACTTGCTCGCCGGTCTCCGCGGGATGGCCAACGCGCTCGTCCTGCAGACGGACCTGCTCGGCGAGATTGCGGTGTGCCAGTTGAGCGGCAGCCTGACGCAGACCGCTTATGCGCTGCTCAGCGACCTGGTGGCGATCCGCCGCCGGCAGCGCTCAGCGCCGTACGGATGCGGACCTGGTCGAAGCCTGTGATGACCTCGTCACCGATGACGGTCACCGGCACCGATCGCCCGCCGAGCTTCATGAGCTCGTCGTACGCGGCGTCATCGTCCTCGATGTTCTTCGTTTCGAACGTGTGCCCTTCGCGTGAAAGAAACTCTTTCACCATGTCGCAGGCGCGTCAGCGGCTGCCGGAGTACACCGTGATCTTCATGCGGCAACCGTATCACCCGAGCGCCTGATTTCGATGACTCCCCTCGACGGAATGGTCGTCCTCGACTTCTCGCGCGTGCTGGCCGGGCCGTACTGCACGATGCAGCTCGGCGATCTCGGCGCCCGGGTAATCAAGATCGAGCAGCCCGGCCGCGGCGACGACACGCGCGCCTGGGGCCCGCCGTTTGTCGGGACCGAGAGCGCCTACTTCCTCAGCGTCAACCGCAACAAGGAGAGCCTGGCGCTGGACCTGAAGCACCCCGGTGCGCGACCCATCCTCGACTCGCTGGTCGCGCGAGCGGATGTGCTCGTCGAGAATTTCCGGCCGGGGACGATGGAGCGGCTGGGACTGGGGTACGCCCAGGTTGCCCCGGTCCATCCCCGCGTCGTCTACTGCTCCATCTCCGGGTTCGGGCAGACCGGGCCGCGTCGCGCCGAGGCCGGATACGACGCGATGATGCAGGCGGAGAGCGGGTTGATGAGCATCACCGGAGCCGCCGGCGGACCGCCGTTCCGCCTCGGGGTTGCGATCGGCGACATCGCCACCGGCATGTTCGCCGTGCAGGGGATTCTCGCCGCGCTGCTGGCGCGCGAGCGCACTCGCGGCGGTGCCGGAGGACAGCGCGTCGACATCGGCATGCTCGATGCGGTGACCGCGCTCCTCACCTACCAGGCCTCGATTGCGCTCTCGACCGGACGCACGCCGGTTCGGATGGGCAACCGGCATCCGTCGATCGCGCCGTACGACACGTTCTCCGCGAGCGACGGCGAGTTCGTGCTCTCCGTGGGGAACGACGATCAATTCCGCCGGTTGTCACGCGTGCTGGAACGTTCCGCGCTCGCCGACGATCCACGCTTCATCACCAACGCCGCGCGGGTGGTGAACTGCGAAGCGCTCTCCGCGGTGCTCGCGCCGCTGCTGGCGGCATGGCGGCGCGTCGATCTCGTCGCCGCGCTGACAGCGGCCGGTGTCCCGAGCAGTGCCGTCCGCACCGTCACCGAGGCGCTCGCCGATCCGCAGATCGCCGCGCGCGAGATGGTCGTTCCGCTCGAGCACCTCACCGCCGGCTCGATCCGCGTGCTGGGCACGCCGCTGAAGCTGTCGGAAACGCCCGCGTCGGTGCGGACCGCGCCCCCGGCGCTCGGCCAGCACACGACCGCCATCCTGAAGAACGACATCGGGCTCACCGATGCGGTCATTGCGGACTTGAGAGCGGCGGGGGTGATTTCCTGACGCGGTGCGTCAGCGCTCGATGAACGGCAGCAGCTCGTCGAGGAGCGCAACGACGATGTCTTCATCGCGGAGTTCGGCGATTCCGGCACCCTCGCCGAGAACCCGCTCGGTGCTGACGGCGCGCCGACCGCGCCCGCGGGACGAGCGCAGCATGACCGCCGGCACCTCACGGTCGCTGTCGAGCGACAACTCGATGAATTCCGTGGCCGAGCGCTCCGTCGCCATATTGACCGCCATGCCCGGTGTCGTCACCTTGAATCGGTGGCCCTCGCCGACGAGCGCGTTGACGACGGTATGAAAGGCCGGGACCGCAACCGTCTCGAGCACGGCTTCATACGCCTTCGTCGCCTCGTCGGTGCGCGTCCGCCGTTCTGAGGCGCGCAACTTCGCCGCTTCGATGGCGCTGCGAAGACGGCGGCGGACGTCGGACACTTCCATGCAATCGATCCTATCCCAGTCGACGACGCGCGACGTTCATCGCCATCAGGCCGCCGAGGAGCGGCACGACCCGGCTGCCATCGAATCCCATGCGGCCGAGCCGGGCGGCGACGTCCGCGGCGCCAGGGTAACGCCGAATCGACTCCGGAATGTAGCGGTAGGTATCGGGATCACGATGGAGCGCCCAGCCGAGTGCGGAGCCGACGACAGTCAGATAGGCCAGGTAGACAGCGCGCACGACAGCGTTCCCAGGGCGATCGAAATCCAGGGACAGCAGCACGCCGCCGGGGCGCAGAACGCGCCCGATTTCGGCGAGCGCCGGGTCGATGGCGGGCACGTTGCGAATGCCGTATCCCGTCGTGACGAGATCGAAGCTGCGGTCCGCAAACGGCAGCGCCATCATGTCCCCCGTCACAAAGGTGACGCGCGCGCCGATCGGACGTTTCAGCGCCGCGAGCTGCAGCATGCGATGGGTGATGTCGAGTGCGGTGACGCGCGCGCCCTGTGCCGCGAGACCAAAAGCGATGTCGCCGGTCCCGGCGGCCAGGTCGAGCGCCTCGCAGCCCGGGCGCACGTCGGCGAAGTTGACGAGGGTCGCCTTCCAGCGCCGGTCACGACCGAACGAAAGCAGGCGCGTGATCAGGTCGTAGCGGCCGGCGATGGTATGGAACAGGCGGCGCACGTACGGCGCCTTGGCATCCGCCGACGAGAGCGCCGCCCGCAACGTCATTCGACCAGTATCGTACCTCGCATCATCCGCGCGTGCGGCCGGCAGGTGTACGGCAGCGTGCCTGGACGATCCGGGACCCGGAAGGCGATCGACGCCTCCTCGCCCCCCTCGAGCCGCCTGGTGGCGGCGCCGATCCCGGGGATCGCGAAGTCGTGGGTCATCCCCTCGTCTTCGTTGCGCAGCACCAGGCGGATCTCTTGCCCGGCGTGCAGCCGCAGGGTCGGATTCGGCTCGGCCTGACCGGCCACGTAAAACGCCATGTCGCGCACGACGATGCGGATCTCGCGCGGAGCGGGCGACCGTGCGGAAATGACCAGTGCGCCCGTGACGAGGGCGACGATGGCGACCGACGCGATCAGCTTAGCCAACGAGCATCCCCGTCGCATACATCACGGCGAACCCGGCAAGCAGACCCAGCATTGTCGAGGCCGTCGCAAAGCGGGCGGGGCCGGGCTGACCGGAGCCGACCTGCCGCGACAACTGGTGAATCACCTGGGCGATGGCGCCGGCGCCGAGACCAAGGCACATGACCGCGGCCACTCGCGAATAGACGAAGCCGCCGAGCCAGGCCCCCGCGATTGTGGGGACGCCGCCGATCAATCCGAGCTGGATCAGCAGTGCGACGGAGGGACGCTCCTTCGCGATCGGCGCGAGGATGGCGAGACCTTCCGTGGTGTTGTGCAAGGTGAAGCCGACGATCAGAAGCGTGCCGAGGGCGGCTTCGCCGAGGGCGAACGCCGCACCGATCGCCAGCCCTTCGCCGAAGTTGTGCAGTCCGATGCCGATGGCGATCAGCAGGGCGAGCACCGATCCCGCGGAGAGCGCCGCGTCCTTGCGGCGCGCGCGGACGGCGCGCAGCCATTGCCCCGTCACTTCGAGGCCGAGATAGGATGTCCCGGCCGCGCCGATGAACAGCGCCGTCCCCTGGAAGGCCCCGGCGAGCTGCGCCGCCCCTTCGAGGCCCTCCTGCACCGCGTCGACGAGCAGGAAGGCCAGCAGCCCGATGGTGACGGCCAGCAGCACGTCGAGTCCCCGCCGCGTCAGGCGCGCCAGCACCGGAAACCAGCACAACCCCAGCGCCACGGGCAGCACGCCGACGTAAAGGCCGATCAGCGCGAATGCGGCGAGGTGGGCAGCAGTAGCCTTCGGCGTTTCGACGGCCACCGCAATCTCGTGCTCGAACGGCGTGCCCGTCGAAGTCAGAATCTTGACGAAATGGGCTTCGCCCGCGACCCACGGGTAGGGAACGTGGACCGCGGTGCGTGCGAGGTGCCCGAGTTGCGATCGCTCAGCGGTGAACGCCCAATAAGCGTCGTCCACCGTCACTTGCGCGAGAGTGATCGGGTCCGGCCCGTCGTTCATCACGGTGAGGTGGATCCCGTCTGCGGCGAGCGTGACCCGCTCGATCGTCAGACGTTCGACCGGCGGCATGCCCTCGGGCCGTAGCCGGCCGGCGGGCTCGAGCCGGACGATCGCGGCAATCAGGACGGCGAGGAGGAGCAGCGGCACGAGCGCCCAGAACCACAGCGTCGCGCGCGCAGCCGCCGGCGGCGCCATGCCGTTAGGTATCACGGCGCACTCCCTCTGCCTTGAACATCCCCATCCATCCCAGCTCGGCGAACTCGCTCTGGTGAGCATGGAACATGAAGCTGCCCGGATAACGGAAGCGGGTCTCGAGGATCGCGCGCTCCCCCTGGCAGAGCATCACCGTGTCGGTCTTTTCCGAGGTCTGCAGCGAGGTGCCGGTGCGGAACACGTCGAAGAACATGCCGTGCAGGTGCAGGCTGTTGATCAGATCGAACTCGGTGACGTTGACCAGGTACATCCGCACCAGCGCGCCGACTTCCACCTTGATCGGATCGTGCATGAAGTGGTGCGCGACGGTGTTGACGGCGTAGACCTCGTTGTCGGCGTCGAAGTTGGTGTCGAAGCCGTTCATCATCATGATCAGCTCGTCGGCCGGCGGGCGCGCGCCTCTGGGATCGACGATGAACATGCCGTAGAGGCCTTTGTGCATGTGGCGCTTCAGCGGCACGGCGTGGCAGTGGTACAGGTGCACGCCGAACGGATCGGCATCGAATTCATAGACGAACGAGCCGCCGGGCATGACCTGGTGCTCCGGCAGCGAGCCGTCCATCTCCGGCGGGTGCCAGCCGTGGAAGTGAATCGTGTGCGGGTGGGTGCCTTGATTGGTGAAGGTGACGCGCACGCGGTCCCCCTCGGTCGCGCGAAGGGTCGGACCCGGCACCTGGCCGTTGAAGGTCCAGGCGGGGAAGAAGATGCCGGGGGCGATCTCGATGTCGCGATCGACCGCGACCATCTGGTATTCGCGGAGGAGCGAGCCGTCCGGGCGCGGCGTCTCCTTGTAGAATCGTGCCCGTTCGGCAGGCGCGAGGTTCGCGAAGTTCCAGCTGCGAAGATAGACGGCGGGGTCGAATCGGGCGGTCGAGACCCGGCCGACAGGACCCATCGTGTGGGCCGCGTGCTGCATCGCGTCGTACGGCTGGGCCGCCTGGCCGGCGACATTCCGGCTGGCGACGGCGACGCCTGCGGCAGCGGTGCCCAGGCCGGCGAGGTGCAGGAGCGAACGGCGTGACATGCTTCGCATTCGATTTACCTTAATGATTATTTTGAGTTATCAAAATACTCATTCGTGCTATAAAAAGTCAAGTGCCGCTGTCCTCGTTCACCGTCGAAAACTATTTGAAGGCCATTTTCCAGGCGCAGACGCACCTGCCGCGCCGCACAGACCTGGTGCCGATGGGGCAGCTGGCGTCGGCCCTCGGTGTCGTCCCCGGCACGGCCACCACGATGGTCAAGACCCTCGCCGACTCCGGGCTGGTCAAGTACGAGCCCTACGCGGGGGTCCGCCTCACGACATCCGGCGAACGGCTGGCCGCGCTGGTCGTCCGGCGGCACCGATTAATCGAGTTATTCCTGGTCAAGGTAATGGGTATGAGCTGGACCGAGGTCCACGAGGAGGCGGAACATCTGGAGCACGCGGTGTCGGATCGGCTGATCGACCGGATCGACGAAATGCTCGGACGGCCGGCCGTCGATCCGCACGGGGATCCCATCCCCGATCCCGACGGCGTCATCGAGCGGAAACCTCTCGACTCACTCCTCAGCTGCCCGCTGGGGGACCCGGTCACGATCAGCAGGGTGACCGATCAGGACCCGGAGTTCCTGCGCTTCATCGAACGTCGCGGTTTGAAACCCGGCGCGGTCGTCGAGGTCGAGGAACGCGACAGCGCAGCCGACAGCGTCCGGCTGCGCGGCGCACAGGATCGCTCGATCACTATCGGCGCGCGCGCCGCATCCAAGGTCCTCGTGCAAACCGCTGCTCTCGTCCTGGCGTTTCTCGGCCTCACCAGCGCGGCGCTGGCACAGGCGCCGCCGGCACCGGCGCGCACGGTGGAACCGTTCCAGATCATGGACAACTCGTTCCTGGTCGAGGAGGCCTACAACCAGGAGCCGCGCATCTTTCAGAATATCTTCGGGTTCAGCCGGCAGAGCGGTGACTGGCAGCTCACATTCACCCAGGAGTGGCCGGCGCCGTCCATGCGGCATCAGCTCTCCTACACGGTCGGAGCCGAGTCCGCCGCGGCGAAGTCCGGATTCGCGGACGTGTATGTGAATTATCGCTTTCAGGCGATGGCGGAAGCCCCAGGCCGGCCGGCCTTCTCACCGCGACTCAGCCTGATCGTCCCGTCAGGACGGCAGGCTGCCGGAGGCGGCGAGGGCGGTCTGCAGACGAACATGCCCTTCAGCAAGCAGCGCGGCGACGTCGCCTACCACTGGAACGCCGGACTCACCTGGCTGCCGCGCGGCGAGCGCAACGATCTGCTGTCGCCTTTCATCGCCGGCAGCGCGATCTACCGGCTGCGGCCGATGCTGCACCTGATGCTCGAGTCGGTGTTGAAGTTCGATGCCGCCGAGACGCCCGCTGGAGGAACCACGCACGATCGATCCTTCACTCTCTCCCCGGGCGTGCGCGGCGGCTGGACGCTCGCCGAGGATACGCAGCTGATCCTGGGGGCGGCGATTCCGATGACGCGGGTGAGCGGCGAATCATCCGTCGGCGTGTTCGGCTACCTGTCGTACAAGTTGGCGTACAAGAAATAGGCTGTCCGATCAGGGTGCCGTTGCGGAATAGGTCGCCACCGACGTGGGCGTTTCCCAGACGCGTACCGCCTGGATCTCCACGCCGAGCGCGCGTCCCTGGTCGTAAATGAGTTTCGCGATGCGCTCGACGGTAGGATTGCTCTCGAGCAGGTACATCGGCTCGCCGAGGGCGCGCAGGGGCTCGACCAGCGGATCGTCCCGCCGCAGGATCATCTTGTGATCCAGCTCGCGGTCGATCCAGCCTTTCACAATCCGCTTGATGTCGCTGAAATCCACGACCATGTTGCGGGTGTCGAGGCTGTCGGTGCGAACATCGATCTCGACGGATGCATTGTGGCCGTGCGGATGCTTGCAGACGCCGTCGTAGTCGAGCAGCCTGTGGCCGTAGCAGAATTCGATGCGCTTGGTGACGAGATACATGTTGACGAAGTATAGCGCCGTGCTCTTCTCCGGCGGCCTCGACAGCGCCGTCCTCCTCGCCGAGGCGCTCGCCGCCGCCGGCGGTGAACGCGCCGCCGCACCGTTACCGCTGTATGTCAGTGCCGGCTTCGCCTGGGAAGATGAAGAGCAGGCGATGGCCGCGCGCCTGTTCTCCCGGCCGCCGTTCGCTGGCGCCGTCGGCCGGCTGGTGTCGTTGCGGTTCGATGTGCGGGACGTGCTGCCGGAAACGCACTGGGCCGTCCGCGGGACGCCGCCGGCGTTCGACACGCCCGATGAAGACGTGTATCTGGAAGGCAGGAACATCATCCTGCTGTCGAAGGCGGCACTCTACACAGCGGCCGCCTTCCCGACGCGCTCCGCGGCTGCGCGGATCGCCTTGCTGTTCGGCACGCTCGCCGGCAATCCCTTCCCCGACGCGACGCCGCAGTTCTTCACGACCATGGCACGAACCCTCTCCCTCGGTCTCGCGAGAGACTTCGTCGTCGAAACACCGTTTGTCATGATGCGGAAGTCGGAGGTCATTCGTCGCGGGATGGAGCTTGGAGTGCCATTCGAGCTCACGCTTTCCTGCATGCAGCCGACGCGAGGCCTGCATTGCGGCCGCTGCAGCAAGTGCCGCGAGCGGCGCGACGCCTTCCGGGAAGCTGGAATGGAAGACCCGGCGCCGTATCGTGAGACGCCCGTACGGTAAGGTCCGCGCCGCGCTAGCTGGCCTTCAGCCTGATCGAGCCATCGCCGGTGCGGACTCTCAGGACCTTGCCGCCCGGGCCGATCCGGCCTTTCAGCGTCCGCCGGTTTCGATCGCTGTCGTCGCCGCCGATCGACAGGTCGCTGCGGATGGATCCGTCCCCGGTGTGCGCGTCGAGCTCGGCGCCGAAGTCCGGCGGCAGATAAAGCGCGATGCCGCCGTCGCCGGTCGTCATCGACCAGTCATCCTTCATCTGCGTGCCGGCCGAGGCGCGGAACGTGATCGAACCGTCGCCGGTGTGCAGCTTCAGCGACGAGAGCTGGCCCGCGACACTCACGCTGCCGTCGCCGGTGTCGACGTCGAGATCTCCGGCCACGTCTTCAATCGTCACCGAGCCGTCCGATGTTGCCAGCCTGAGCTGGCCGCCGATGTCGACGGCGCGGATGCTGCCGTCGCCCGTGCGCAGCTCGAGCCGTCCGTGCACGTGCTCAATCCGGATCGAACCATCGCCGCTCCTCGCCGTGACATTGCCCTCGCCCGGCATCGTCACGATCAGCTTTGCCGTCGGCGACATCCGGCCGACGCCGAAGAACACGAGCTCGTGCGCGGGCTTCTTCACGTCGATTTCGATCCGGTTGCCTTCCTGGCGCGACTCGATTTTCAACTCGTCGAGCGCTTCCTTCGTCGGACCGCGCTTTTCAATCTCGACGACGATGGCCTTGGCGTCGCCGGAGCGGATCTCGATCGCGCCGTCGAACGTCGTCAGCCGCAGTTCCGGCGGTCCGGTCAGCGTGAAGCGCTTTTCGTCGCGGGTGATGTGCCCCTCTGAGTCGACGACGACGCAGCCCGTGAGAATGAACGGGAGCGCGGTGGCGAGGGCCAGGGTCGGGAGTACGGCTTTCATACGCCTCTTTGGACGAGAGCCGGCATCACCGGGTTCTCAGGGGATGGAGGTTCGCGTGATTCGCTGAGGGTTCTGTGCGTTTCCGCAAGGCAGCCGCAGGGCGCTCCGGGTTCACGGGCGTTCGCGCTGCCAGGCGAGCACGCCGGCAATCCATGTCTGAACGACGCGTAAATCGCGGTCGAGCACGACCAGGTCCGCCATGGCGCCGGAGGCGATCACGCCAAAACCCTGAAGGCCGAGGGCCCGGGCTGGTGTCGTGGCGCAGACCACCGCGGCATCGGAGAGGCTGAGTCCGACCTCGGAGGTGAGCCTCGCGAACGCGCGATCCATCGTCAACGAGCTGCCGGCGAGCGTCCCGTCGTCGAGGTAGGCGGCGTCGCGAATGGTGATGGGGCGATTGCCGATGAACGTCCTGGTTCCGGGCGGCAGACCGGAGCCCGCGGTGCCGTCGGTAATCGCCATGATGCGCTCGGGGCGTTTGGCGGCGATGGCTGCACGCATCATCGCGGGGTGAACGTGCACGCCGTCACAAATCAGCTCGGCCGTCAGCTCGTCGGATTCGAGGACGGCGCCGGAGAGCCCCGGGGCGCGGTGCGACATGGGCGTCATGCGGTTGAACAGATGCGTCGCCTGACGCGCGCCGGCACGAATCCCGGCGATCGCTTCATCGTAGGTGGCGCCTGAATGCCCGAGCGATACGTGGTGACCGTGCGAGACGAGATCGGAAATCAGTTCGAGCGCGCCATCCAGTTCCGGCGCAACGGTGATGATGCCGACGTCGGGACGCGCGGCGGCAATCTCCGCGAGAATGTCGTCTCCGGTCCACTCGCCGTTCGCGGTTCGCGCCTGGCCGCGGGAGGGGCGGGCCGGACCGCGCTGCGGCGAGCGCAGGCATTCGAGCGGCTGCGCGCCTTTGTAGTCGGGATTGATGAAGTTGCTCTCGAGGTGCGCCGGCAGCACGCGCGCGCCTCCGGGCGGACGGATGGTGCGCGCCGCGCGCACCCCGGACAGCATCCGGCGCAGCGACGGCGGATCGCACGCGAGTGACGTCGGACAGAAACCCGTCACGCCGAATCGCGGCAGCCGCTCCGCCATGGCGACGATCGCCGCGCCGCCTTCGAGTGCATCGCTGCCCTCGACGCCGTGCACGTGCACGTCGATGAACCCCGGCACGATGTAGTGGTCGGGCAGGGAGAAGTACACGGTCTGCGCATCACGCCTCGCCGCACCGGCGATTACGTCGGCGATGCGCTCGCCCTCGAGCGCAAGCGTGCCGCCGCTGACGACCCGGTCGGGCAGTACCAGATCCGCGCCCGAGAGCAGAATCATCGAGAGGTTGACTGCGCCAACATGGCGATCCTGGCGGCGCCGATGGCGATGGCGTCCGGACCCAGCGTCGAGAACTC
>JANPCT010000350.1:0-2306 GCA_031431095.1 Acidobacteriota bacterium
GTGTGATGGCGCGCGGCTCGCCAATCAGCGCACCGCTCTCCTTGAGCAGCTCCACGATCTTCACGCGCGCCTTGGCCGCCGACAGATTCGCCAGCTGGTCGTAGGCCTGCTGCGCCCCTGCGCTGTCGCTGGTTTCCCATCCCTCGGCGCCCCACGCGATCGGCTTCAGTGCCCCATTCGGCTGGATGATGGCGCGGACCGGCAACGACAGGGCACGCCACCAGATCACGTCGGTGACGTCGCCGAAGGTGCAGATCATCGCGATGCCGGACCCCTTGTCGGGATCCGCGAGCTCGTGGGCCCTGATTGGCACGCGTACGCCGAAGAGCGGCGTGACCACGTCCGTGCCGAACAGCGGCTTGTAGCGCTCGTCGTCCGGGTGCGCGACGAGCGCGACGCACGCGGGAATCAGTTCAGGGCGGGTGGTTTCAATCGCAATCGTCCGGTCGCCCGATGCCAGCGGGAACTCGATGCGGTGATAGGCGCCCGGCTGCTCGCGGTCCTCGAGCTCGGCTTGTGCGACTGCGGTACGGAAGTCCACATCCCACAGCGTGGGCGCTTCGACCTGGTAGGCGTGCCCCTGGTGCAGCAGCCGAAGAAAGGCCACCTGCGACACTCGCTGCGCGCGACGACCGATCGTCGCGTACGTCATGTCCCAGTCGACCGACAGCCCGAGATACCTCCACAGCGCCTCGAACGCCTTCTCATCTTCGGACGTCAGGCGGGTGCAGAGCTCGATAAAGTTCGGTCGCGATACCGAGATCGGCTGCTTGCCGGGTTTGTCGGGCGGTTGAAAGGACGGGTCGTACGGGAGCGAGGGCTCGCAGCGCACGCCGAAATAGTTCTGCACGCGCCGCTCGGTCGGCAGCCCGTTGTCGTCCCATCCCATGGGATAGAACACCGCCTTGCCGCGCATGCGCTGGAAGCGGGCGACGATGTCGGTGTGGGTGTACGAGAAGACGTGGCCGACGTGCAGCGATCCGCTGACGGTCGGCGGCGGCGTGTCGATGGCGTAGACGCCGGCGCGCGGCCTGGTGCGGTCGAACCTGTAGACGCCCGCCGCTTCCCACTGCGCATTCCATTTCGCCTCGAGCCCCTCGAGCACGGGTTTGTCGGGGACACGAAGGGGATGGGTGAGGTCGATACCGGGAGGCATAACTGGTCGATCTTAGCTGATCGCCAATCCGGGACATCGAGGAATTGCCGGATTCGCCGCCGGTGCGCGCGTCAGTTCCCCGATGCCTGCTTGATGCGATCGATCTCTTCGCGAACGAGCCGTTCGGCCGCATCGAGAATCGTGTGCCTCGACTCCTCGCTGAGCCGTGCGACGACACGGGCGGTGACGGTCTCGATCAGTTCCTCGGTCATCGCCGGGGCATCTGCTGCCGCCGACGCGGGCAGTGGTGCGATGGCCGCGGAAGGCGACAAGCCAATGCGCTGCTCGGCGGCGAGCAGCGCGGCAAATGCATCGACCAGCGAGGGCGGCGGTACGCGCGGCGCGGCGGCGGCAGGTGACGCCGGCTCATTGACCGGCGCCGGCGCAGTGGCCGCGGGCGCGGGATCCCTGCGCGGGGCGGGCGCGCCCGGCTGGGTGTGCGCGGGTTGCCGCGCGGTAAACGCCAGCGGCGCATCGAGCGGCGCGGGACGCGACGGGTCGCCGGTCAGGTCCGGATCCCAGTCGGCAAACGGGTCGCTCGTCGAAGGCGGCAACGGACGTAGCGCGCCGGCGTCTGCCATCCGGGCTACCGGAATGGGCTCGCGCCGCGGTGGCGGCGTGGACGCGGGCGGTGCGGCCCCCGCAGGTGCAGTGAACGCGGCATCCAGATGATCGAAATACGCCTCAAGCGGATCGCCGGACGATGAGGTCGGGGCCGCGGGCCGAGCGTCGAAGCTGGAGGACGCCTGGCGAACAGGCCCCTGGGCTACCGGCGCGGCGCTCCACATCCCGGACGGGTGCCGCCCGGCCAGTAAATCCTTGACCCGGCTGATGACGATTTGCGGCTCGAACGGCTTGACCAGGACGCCATCGCAACCGACGGCGCGGGCGCGCGCCTCGTCGACGGGCTCGAAGGCGCCGGTCAGCAACACCACGGGGATGTGGGCGAGCGCCGGGTTTCCCTTGATGAACGCCGCCACTTCGTAGCCGTTGCGTTCCGGCATGCCGACGTCGGCGAGGACGATGTCGGGCCGGTCACGCTGCACGGAGTCGATAGCAGCCTGACCGTTGCCAACGGCGATGACGTGTACGTCCTCGTCGGCAAACGTCAACTCGATGACGCGCTGGATCGTGACGCTGTCATCCGCCA
>JANPCT010000351.1:0-3772 GCA_031431095.1 Acidobacteriota bacterium
GGATCGACGGGCCGATGTCGCCCGAACCCTGCACGTTCTGGAGGGACTCGCCTTGCGAGTACTTCTGCACGTTGCGAATCGCATCGCTGATGACGCCGGACGCCGCACCCCCGAGCGTCGGATTCTTCGAGGGTTCATTGCGCGCGATCGTGCCCTGCGGGGCGCTCGGCAGGCGGAACGCATTCGGATCCGCCGGCGGCGCGCCGCTGTCTGCCGCGTTCTCCCCCTTTGAAGGCGCACTCGGCTGCTCGGACGGCTGCGGCCGCTCTTTCATGGCATCGCTGACGATCTTCTCCCCCGAGTTGCCCCGCGAGAAGGCCACGTCGTTCTTCGGATTGGGCGCCTTCTCCATCGTGGTCGCGCGGCGGTTGCGATCGGACAGCTCCGCGAGCTTCGGCGGGACCTGGGTGCGGACCTCGACCTTCGGCGCGACGAAAACGAACTGCGCGCGGTCCCGCAGATTGTCCTGGTCCTTCTCGCGCTGCGCCTCGATCCGCTGTTCCTGCGCCGCGTACATCGCCTTGACGAAGGCGAGGTGCGGCCACGCCAGGATGGAAATGATGACGAGCAGATGCACGACGACCGTCAGGAGGACGATCTCCAACTGGGTCAGCGACCGATCCAGCGTCGGGATTTCCGGGCGGTAGTCCTCGAAATCGAAGTACATCAGTGGTTTACGCGATTATAGCAACCCGCGGCATCGGTTGGCGAGTGCCGCCGGTCAGGCGCGCGTCGCGACGTATAAATAGACGACGCCGAGGCTCAGCGGGACGGCTCGAACGTCACGAAACCCGCGTGAAGAAATAGTGGCGGCAAACACCGGCGGCCGCGGAAAGGCGCCGACCGAGGCGGGCAGATAGGAATAGGCGCTGTCGTGGTGAGAGACGAGCCGTCCGAGGCGCGGCAGGACTGCGCGGAAGTACCAGTTGTACATCTCACGCACACCCGGAACGATGGGCTCCCCCAGTTCGAGGATGGCGAGCCGCCCGCCGGGCCGCAGCACGCGGGCCAGCTCGTCGAGTGCCGCTTCGGGCTGCGCGACGTTGCGGATCCCGAATCCGATGGTGGCGGCGTCAGCCCATCCATTACGCACCGGAATTCTCGTGGCGTCGCCCCGGACCAGCGTGATGCGGCGGTCTACCGCCCGCGATCGCAATTTCTGCTGACCGACCTGCAGCATCGCCGCGGAGAAATCGACCCCTACGACACGCGCGCCAGGCGCCGCGGCGAGCGCGGCAATCGCGAAGTCGGCGGTGCCGGTGCACAAATCGAGAACCTTCGCGTCGGCGTCCAGCCCGGCATCGCGAATGGCGCGGGCCCGCCAGCGCACGTCCTGCCCCGCGCTGAGAAAATGATTCAGGAAATCGTAGCGCCCCGCGATCGCGTCGAACATCGCCGAAATTCGCGCGGGAGACTTGTCGGGAGGAGATTGCACGTTCGATGCGATCTTACTCCGGCGAAAGGGGTTGCCCCTCTTCATTGCCGCTGCTAGGATGCCTCGTTCCCCCAAGGAGTCCGTAATGTTCGAGCTGTTACCGGCCGCAACTCGAGGCCGCGGTGTGCGCGCATCGGTGTGGGTGGCGCTGACGTTGACGCTGGCCTCGTGCGGAGGCGGGGGCTCGACGCCCGTCACGCCGACGACCCCCACCCCGACCACCCCTGCCCCGACAACGCCGACGAACACCTGGTCGGCCGCGGGCCAGGTCGTGGCGCTCGGGACTTCGCAGGGCTTTGGCGGCGCGACCGTCACGCCGGGCTGGACGCTTGCCGCCGTCACCGCCGACACACAGGGCAATTACCTGCTCGGTGACGTCGCGAATCCGCCGTCCACGCCGTATCCAATCACCGTCTCGGGCGCGGGAATGGTGAGTCATGCCACGTGGATCACCTGGACGCGCGGCGCGCGGACGGGTGTCGATCTCAACATGATTCGAAACAGCGCGCCGTTCTCGATGGACTTCTATCGGCAGTTCGCGAGAGACACCTACGACAACGATCCGGGCGCGCCGTTCGGCCTGCCGCGCTGGACCTCCAATCCTTCCTTCTACATCCGCACTATCGATCAGAACGGCCGGGCGATCGAGCCGGAGGTTCTCACGGTGACGCTCGACGCCGTGCGCCGCGCGGTGCCGGCGTTCACAGGGGGGACGTACTCTGCCGCGGTCATCGAAACCGGTACCGCGGCACGCGGGGAGGCGGCGGGCTGGATCAACATCGATATCCGGCGCGACCCCGCCGAGAAGCGCGTCTGCGGATACGCCTACGTCGGCGCCAATCCGGGCTCCATCGTCCTCAACGACGACGTCTGCTCCTGTGGCAGCAACAAGATCCCCGGGGCGGTGACGATGCATGAAGTCGGGCACGCGATGGGGTTCTTCCACGTGTCTGACCGGAACAGCCTGATGTATCCGTTCGTGGCAGGTGATTGCCCGGCCGGGCAACTGTCCGCGTCCGAGTCGTACCATGCCGGCGTCGCGTATGCGCGGCCGCGCGGGAACCTCGACCCGGATCGCGATCCCGCTGCAAGCGCGGCGCTGACCGCCTCGAATACCGGGTTGCTCAAGCGCTGAAGGACTGCGCGGTGCGGACCTGAGGCCGGCCGTTACCCTTCCCACTTGGGATAGAGCGTCTGACTGAACCCTAGCGCCGAGACGATCTTGCCCGCCATGAAGTCGGCCAGATCGTCCAGCGTTTTCGGCATCTGGTAGAACGCCGGCATGGCCGGGAGGATCATCGCGCCAGCCTCGGCGCAAAGCACCATGTTCCTGAGCTGCGGCAGGCTCATCGGCGCCTCGCGGGGGACGATGACCAGCCGCCGCTTTTCCTTGAGCATCACGTCCGCCGCGCGCTCGACGAGGTTGCGCGACAGCCCGTGCGCGACACCGGCGAGCGTCTTCATCGAACAAGGCACGATCACCATGGCCTCGCACTCGTGGCTGCCGCTGGCGATCGTGGCGCCAAGGTCCTTGTTGCTGAGGACCTCGAAGCTGCCCTGCTTCGCCGCGTCCCCATAGGTCTCGACCAGGTAATCCCGCAGCCGGCTCACGGACGCCTTCTCGCCCAGCTCGTCGTGCAGCAGGCGACGTCCGTAGTCGGAGATCACCACCTCGAGATGGCAATTGCGCTCCAGCAGCGCCGCCATGGTTCGCATCGCATACAGCGCGCCGCTCGCGCCGGTGATGGCTACGGCAAAGGTGCGGCGATCAGCGGACATACAGGGACGCCGCCGTCGCCGCGAAGTAAAGGATGCCGACGTAGCCGTTCATGTCGAACGCGCGCTTCACTTGTGACAAATCATCCTCTCTGACCAGGGACTGCTCGTAGACGAGGAGCACGCCCACGAGTGCGACACCGCCCAGGTAGAGCGGCCCGAGGTCGGCGACGGCAGCGAGGCTCGCGAGACAGCCAACCGCGATGACGTGCATGACGCGTGACATCAACAAAGAATGACGCACCCCGAAATGCACCGGTATCGACTTGAGCCCAGCCGCTCGATCGAATTCGAGATCCTGGCAGGCATAGAGAATGTCGAAGCCTCCCACCCACGCGCCGATGGCCAGTCCGAGAAGCCATGGTTCCGGCGCGCCAATCCGGCCGCCCGCGGCGAGCCATCCTCCGACGGGCGCAACCGCCATCGCCAGCGCCAGGAACAGCTGCGTGTAGGTGGTGAACCGCTTGGCCAGGGAGTACCAGAAGACAATCGCGAGCGCGACCGGCGAGAGCCAGAAGCAGAGGCGGTTGATGAACCACGTCGTCGCAACGAACGCCCCGG
>JANPCT010000352.1:0-2401 GCA_031431095.1 Acidobacteriota bacterium
CCTTGTCGTCGAGCTCGTCTTCGTAGGCCAGGTCGTCGATCAGCCCGGCCTTCAGCGCGTCCTCCGGGAGGAACGGACCGTGGTCGATCAACGTCCTGACGTCGGCTTCGCTCTTCTTGCGGCCGTCGGCGATGCCGCGAACGAGCTGATCGAACATGTCGTTGTTCAGCGACTCCGCCATCTCGCGGTGCGCCGTTGTGTAGGTGTGCTCGGTCAGCGTGTTCGACGCCGTCTTGTACTGGCCGATGTGAAGCGCGTCGGGATAGGCGCCAATCTTGTCGAGCGTACCGCGCAGGAACAGCTCGTAGCTCGCCATCCCGGTGAGGTCCAGACTGGCGGCCGGCATCAGGAACACCTTGTCGCACGCGGTTGCGAGATAGAACTCCTGCTCGCCGCCGTACTCGAGGTAGGCGATGACCGGCTTGCCGGAACGGCGGAAGTCCGTCAGGGCGTCGCGCACCTCCTGCACCTTGCCCCACAGGGCCGCCGAACCCGTCGGCTTCAGGATGATGCTCGTAATCCGCTTGTCGGTCTTCGCCTTGCGGATCATGGCGACGACGCCGCGCACCGTGGGACCGCCCTCGAAGAACGGCCCCAGCACGCCGCCGGGGTCCATCTCGTTCAGGCTTCCGCCTATCCGCAGCACCAGCGTCGAGTTGCTGGTGACCTGCGGCTCACGTCCGATCGTGCTGAACAGGAGCAGCATGCCGATCGCGGAAATGGAGACGGCGACCAGCAGCAGGACCACGACAACCCAGAGACCACGGCGAACAGCCATACCACTAGTGTACGACAGTCAACGAAGGCCAAGGCGGACGCCAACGGGCGGACGGCAGGGTTATAGTTCGCGCATGACTCGACTGGTCGTTGTCGCGCTTGCCTGTGTGATGCTGCTGCCGCTTGCCGGACGGACACAGCCCCGTCCCGCCGCGGTTCGCCCCAACGTGGTGATCGTCCAGGCCGACGACCTCGGCTACGGCGATTTGAGTGCCTACGGCCAGGCGCGGTTTCGCACGCCTGCGCTCGAGCGGCTCGCGGCGGACGGGACACGGTTCACCAACTACTATGCCGGAAGCACGGTGTGCGGCCCGTCCCGCGCGGCGCTGATGACCGGCCAGCACAGCGGCCATGGCTGGATTCGCGGCAACGGCGAGGTGCCGCTCCGCGACGAGGACACGACCGTCGCCATGGCGCTGCGCGACGCCGGGTATCGAACTGCCGTCATCGGCAAATGGGGGCTTGGCGGCCCTGGCACATCGGGGCTGCCTGCGAAAAAGGGCTTCGAATACTCCTTCGGGATCCTCGACCACCGCCACGCGCACCGGCAGTTCACCGACCACGTGTATCGAAACGGCGAGCCCGTGCAGGTGGACCTCGACCACGACTACGTCAACGACCTGTTCACGCGTGAAGCCGCGTCATTCATCACGGCCGCGGACACGCGCCCGTTTTTCCTGTATCTGAACTACACCGTGCCGCACGCGGAATTCAGGGTGCCGGAGGATTCCCTTGCGCCCATGCGCGGCAAGTTCCCGGAAACGCCGTTCGTCAACGCCGCCGCGGACGCGCGGCCGACCGGGCCGGACGACCGCTCGCTCGGCTACCGATCGCAGCCGACCCCCAAGGCCGCCTTCGCGGCGATGATCATCCGCATGGACCGCGACATCGGCAGGTTGCGCGATCTGATTCGCTCCCGCGGCCTCGACCAGCGAACGCTGTTCATGTTCATCAGCGACAACGGCCCGTCAAAGGAGGGCGGCGCCGATCCGGCATTCTTCCAGAGTGCCGGCGGCCTCCGCGGCATCAAGCGGGACCTCTATGAAGGCGGCATCCGCGTGCCGATGATCGTCAGTTGGCCGGGGACGGTTCCGCGCGGCCGCGTCAGCGATCATCCGTGGGCACACTGGGATCTGTTCCCCACCGTCGCGGACGTGGCCGGCGCGACCACGCCGGCGGGACTCGACGGACTGTCCATGGCACCACTGCTGCGCGGCAGCCCGGCCCCCCGCCACGAGTTCCTGTACTGGGAGTTCCACGAACGCGGCTTCCAGCAGGCCGTGCGAATGGGGCGGTGGAAGGCCGTCCGGATCGCCACCGGGGCGTCGCTCGAACTCTACGACTTGCAGGACGATCCCGCGGAAGCGCACGACGTGCATGCGTCACATCCGGAGGTCGTCGCAAGAATCGAGTCCTACCTGTCGACCGCGCGCACGGAGAGCGCGAGATGGCCCGTCAAATAGGAGGCGTCGCGCCCGCGATCTCTTGAGAGGCAGAGTGAATTCCGCCTTCAGGCGGAACGTCCGACGAGCCCACCGTTGGCGTTTCTGTAGTTTCCGCCTTCAGGCGGAACGTCCGACGAGCCCACCGTTGGCGTTTCTGTAGTTCCGCCTTCAGGCGAAAC
>JANPCT010000353.1:0-5393 GCA_031431095.1 Acidobacteriota bacterium
ATCGAGCTGCAAGGCACCGCCGAAGGGCAGCCGTTCGACCGGCGCGCCCTCGACGCGCTGATGGAGCTTGCCGACGGAGGCATCAAGGAGCTGATCGCGATGCAGCGAGCGGTCGTCGGACACTTCCTCACCAAATGACCAGGCGGCCGTGACATGCGCCTGCTGATCGCCACCACCAACCCCGGCAAGATCCGCGAGATTCGCGGCATTCTGGACGGCATCCCGATCGCGCTGCTGACGCTGGCTGACTTTCCGGCGGTCGCCGAGCCCGAAGAGACCGGCACCACCTTTGCGGAGAACGCCCGCCTCAAGGCGCTCTACTACGCGGCCGAAACCGCGACCCCGTCAGTGGCTGACGATTCGGGAATCGAGATCGATGCCCTCGACAATGCCCCAGGCGTTCACTCGGCGCGGTGGCACGGCACGGACTATCCGGCGAAGTTCGCCGCCATCTACCGCGCGCTCGCGGCGCGTGGCCAGACAACGAGCCCGGCGCGGTTCGTCGCGCATATCGCCCTCGCGCGCGAGGGCGGGGTCCTGTTCGAAGCCACGGGGATCATCGAAGGCCGGATCGCTCCACACCCGAGCGGTACTCACGGCTTCGGCTACGACCCCATCTTTTTCTATCCGCCGTACGCGTGCACGCTGGCCGAAGTCGATGGAGCGAGAAAGGCGGCCGTCAGCCATCGCGGCCACGCATTCCGGCAGCTGCGCGACTGGCTGTCCAACCTTCCCGCTAAATAGAGAGTAGTTTCCGCCTTCAGGCGGAAGGTGGAGCCCCTGGTTGGAGGTTCCTGTAAGAGTGTCGGACCCGCAAACGGCCACGAACAACCACGCGCCGCCCCTACCAGGTCGGATACCCCGAGCAGCTGCGCATGAGAAGGATCAGCAGGATCGTCCCGACGATCGAGAGGACGATGGAGCCGCCGCAGCCGAGCCGGTTCGAAAAGAAAACGAACATGGCCGCTACGTTGCGAGAATCGCGCCAGCGGAAGCGAGCGGTTACGTTTTATTTGATCTGCCGCAGCTGCCTGAGGTGATGAATGTCGTGCCCGGCGAGTTGCGCCGCAACCCAGCCGGCGTTGAGCCCGCCGAACTCAGGATGCGTGAACTCCCGCTTTCGTTGCTTCGGCGTCATGCCCCTGAACATCAGCACGTTCAGCTTGCGCAGCGCGACGTAGGCGCCAAGCGCGGTAGGTCCGTCCGCCGGATCGTCCAGCGGCAGCCATTGATCCTGGTCGAACGACTGGGCGACATAACCGTCCTGGCTGGCGCCGAACCGGACGCGGGTGGTGAGCGCGAGTTCCGTCTGCGCCAGGTGCACGAGGATGCGCCGCGCGCTCCATTTGCCCGGCGCATAACTCCGTTCCCATCGCTTCGCGGGCCATCCGGCGACCACCGCCTGAATTTTCCCTGGCGTGATCGCGAGCGCCTTCAACGGGTCGAGCGAGCCGAGATCGTCGGCGTAAGGATTCTTCTGCAGCATCCGGGCACGGTATGCCGCGTCTCCTGCGGTGTCAATGACCACCCCTCACGGCGCCGCGTCGACCGGGACTGGCTGAGCAGGTGCCCTTCCCGTGGGGGAACTATCGCCCGTTCAGCTACGTCTGAACCCCATGCCAGCCAGCCCGCCTTCGGAGGCCCCCGTGCGCCGTGTTCTGATGTTCTGCGTTCTCGTCGTGGTCGTCCTCTGCCCGACGGCAGTGCGAGGCCAGGCGCGCTCCCCACTTGCCGCTCCTCCGCCCACGACAGACCTCGACCGCTTCATGGCGGCCGCGTTGCAGCGCCGCGACGTCGATCGCCAGACGTTGAGCGACTACGTCCTCGACGAAGTCGAAGTGCTGGAGGTCCTCGGACCAGGGCGCGTTCCGTTCGCGCGCCTGCGCTATGAGTTCACCTGGTACGTGCGCGACGGGATGCACGTCCGCAGTCCGCTCAAGGTCAACGGAGCCCCTGTCGCGGAGGCGGAGCGTCGCGCCTATGAAGATCGCTGGGTGAAGAGCGAAGAGAGCCGGCGCAAGTTCCGCACGGAGCGCGAAGCCAAACGCGCGCACGCCGGCAAAGGACCGGCGCTGAGCGCGCCCTCGATCAACGAGCCTCGCTTCGTATCCGAATCGTACTTCATGGACTTCAAGTTCGAGCCGGGCAACTACTACCTCGCCGGCAAGGAGGTGCTCGACGGACAGGACGTCCTGAAAATCGACTACCTCCCCACCAGGCTCTTCGACGAAGACCCGCGTGAGGAATCGGAACACCGCGCCGAGATGCAGGCGCGGCAGGACGCGAGAGACGCAGAGGCGGTAAAGGCGGGCAAGGAACCGGAGCGGAAGAAGCAGGAACGCAAGCCGCCGTCGGCGAAGGCGCAGCGCCAGCAGGACGAGATCGATCGCAAGATGGACAAGACGTCGCAGGTGACCCTGTGGGTGGACCCCGCCACGCATCAAATCGTCAAGTACACGTTCGACAACGTGTGGCTCGATTTCCTCCCGGCCGGATGGCTGGTCAAGGTGGACGACATCCGCGCCTCGATGCAGATGGGCCAGCCATTTCCCGGCGTGTGGCTGCCCCGCAGCCTCAACATTCATGCCGGCGTCTCGCTCGCCCTCGGTCCGATGGAGTTCTCCTACACCCGAGAATTCTCGAAGTACCGCAAGGCTGACGTGTCGTCCAGGATCACGGTGCCCAAGTGATCGCGGCCTTGTTGCTTGCCGTCATGACCACGATGCCGCAGGCGCGGGAGCTCGTCGCCGAAGTGCGCGTGCACGGCAACGTCACGCTGAGCGATGAGGCGGTCCTCCAGCTCGCCGGTGTCGCCATCGGGACGCCGCTCGATACGGCCGGCACGACCGCCGTCGAGAAGCGTCTGCGCGACAGCGGCCGTTTCGACGAGGTGCAGGTCCGCAAACGCTACCGCACCCTGGCCATGGACGACGTGGCGCTGGTGCTGATCGTTCACGAACGGGCCGGTCTCTCCACCACCGGTCGGCCGCCGAGCGTGCTGCGCCGTGTGCGCAACCGGCTGATGTTCTTCCCCATCCTCCACTACGACGACGGCTATGGCTGGACCTACGGCGGCCAGACCGCCATCGTCAACGCACTGGGCAAGGGGACGCGGCTGTCGGTGCCGCTCGCCTGGGGCGCCACCAGGCGGGCGGCCGTCGAAGCCGACCGCACCTTCAAGTCCGGCCCGCTGACCCGCCTGACGGGATCCGTCGGCGTCGTGCAGCGCGAGAATCCGCACTTCAACATCGTCGATCGGCGTACGGCGGTGAGCGCGCGCGCGGAACGGCGGCTGTTGGACGTCGTCACGCTCGCAGGCGAGATCGGGCGGACCGGGGTCACGTTCCGGCCGCTCCACGACAGCTTCTGGAGCACCGGAGCCGACGCCACCGTCGACACGCGACGGGACCCGACCTTTCCGTCCGACGCTGTCATGGCGACGGCGGCATGGACGCGCCTGAACCCGATCGGCCCGACGGCGTTCAATCAGAGCGGCGGGTCGGTGGATCGCTACCGCCTCGACGCGCGTGGCTTCAAGCGGCTGTTCCGCCAGAACGTCGTCGCGCTACGCGCCGAGTACGACAGCGCTTCGGCGCCGCTGCCCGCATACGAGCAGTGGCTCCTTGGCGGATCGAACCTGCGCGGCGTGCGGTCGGGCGCCTACGCCGGGGATCAGCGGTTCCTCTGGTCCGCGGAGCTGCGCGTGCCGTTCTCGTCACCGCTCAGTCTCGGCCGGATCGGCTTCACCGTGTTCATGGACGGCGGCGTCACCGCGGCGCACGGTGAGCGGGTGTGGGATCAACCGCGGCACAAGAGCGCCGGCGCCGGCCTGTTCCTGATCGCCACCGTGCTGCAGCTCAATCTGGATGTCTCGCGATCCGTTGACGGCAAGAGCACGCGGGTGCATTTCGGGACCGGCTTCAGCTTCTAATCTACCCGGGTGCTGAAAACGTGCGCTCTCGGCTCTTCCGCCTGAAGGCGAAAACACTCTCTTGCTAGACCGCAGCGCCGCCGGGTCGAGGTTCGTTCTGGTATTCTTCGGCGCGCATGACCGGCGTGACCGACACAGCGAATCAACGCAACGCGGTGCTCGCCGGGTTTCTCGGCTGGACACTCGACGCGTTCGATTTCTTCATCCTGACGCTCGTCATCGAAGACCTCGCGCACGCGTTCCTTCCCGGGTCTCCCCTGGTCGAGGCGCGGCCGCGAATCGCTCTCGCGATCACGCTCACGCTGGCGATGCGGCCGATCGGGGCGGTGATCTTCGGCCTGATGGCGGATCGTTACGGCCGCCGGCTGCCGCTCATGATCAACGTGATGTTCTACGCGACAGTCTCGGTGCTGTGCGGGCTCGCCACCACCTACTGGCAGTTCATCGCTCTGAGAATGCTCTTCGGGATCGGCATGGGCGGCGAATGGGGCGTGGGCGCATCGCTGGCGCTGGAGTCCGCGTCGCCGCGCATTCGCGGACTGCTGTCGGGGGTGCTGCAGGAGGGCTACGCGATCGGCAACCTGCTGTCGGCACTCGCCTTCCGCACGATCTATCCGTGGGCGCAGGGTCACTGGGGCACGGACGCGTGGCGGGTGATGTTCTTCGTCGGCGGCCTGCCGGCGCTGCTGTCGCTGTTCATCCGCATGCGCGTCAAGGAGTCGGAAGCGTGGCACGAGCACCGCACGGACTGGGCCGACTACCGCCGCGTCCTGCGGCAGAACTCCCGACGGTTTTTTTATCTCGTGCTGCTCATGACGGCGATGAATTTCATGTCGCACGGCACGCAGGACATGTACCCGACGCTCCTGCGGTCCTTCGGCTACGACAAGGCGCGCATTGCCGACATCACCATGCTGTCGATGGTCGGCGCGGTCATCGGCGGGCTCGTCTTCGGCTATTGGTCGGATCGGTCCGGGCGAAAGCGCGCGATGATCACGGCGGCGAGCTGCGGGCTCGTCGTCCTCCCGTTATGGATTGCCGGCTTCAGTCCGCTGGCGACCATCGCCGGTGTCTTCCTGATGCAGTTCTTCGTACAGGGCGCCTGGGGCATCATCCCGGCGCATCTCAACGAGCTGTCGCCCTCGAAAGCGCGCGGGTTCTTTCCCGGGTTCGCTTATCAGCTGGGTGTGATGTTCGCGTCGTCCATTCCGTACGTCGAGTCATCGCTGGGTGAGATCTTCACCTATAAGCAGGCCATGGGCGGGCTCATGGCCTGCGTCTTCGTCGCCGTAGTGGTCGTCGTCTGGCGCGGACCGGAAGCCAGGGGCATCAGCTTCCGCAAAGACGTTCCCGGTGCGGCGTAGCCGCATACAAGATCGGCCGCCGCTGCGGCAGACCTGGGGACGTGGGATAATCAATGGACGTCGGGGCGTAGCGCAGCCTGGTAGCGCATCTGGTTTGG
>JANPCT010000354.1:0-2855 GCA_031431095.1 Acidobacteriota bacterium
CGACGTTGAACCACACCGGGGAGTTGAACGCCGCCTTCTGATAGACGAGCAGGTGCTTGAGATCGTCGGAGAACGCCTGCTGGTCCTCTTCGGTCGCGAAGTACTTCTGCTTGATCGCCCAACCGGTAATCGTGTCGACAACGCGGCCGATGAGCTGTTTGACGCTGCGCTCGCGATCGGCGGTCCCGATCTGCCCGCGGAAATACTTGGAGACGACGATGTTGGTCGCCTGCTGCGACCAGAACTTCGGAATCTCGACGTCGCGCTGCTCGAACACGACCTCGCCCTTCTCGCTGCCGATCAAAGCCGAGCGCAGGTCCCATTCGACCTCGTCGAACGGATCGAGCCCTTCCTTCGAGAAGAAGCGTTCGTACTCCAGTCCGGGGATGTTCGTGGAACTGAACGCCGAGCCTACAGGCGTGTTCCCTACCGATTCGCTCCGCTCCATCCCTCGTGCCATGAACCCTCCGACCAATGCGAGCCACACCCGTCCCCACGGGGTGGCCCCTGAACGCAAATTTGTTGGAACGCGTGGCGATCGGCGATGTTCCAGGAGGCTGGGAGGCCCCTTGTCCGACCGTCTCGCTGGCCGTTCAATATGGACTCCGTTTACGCCGTTGTCAAGCGGTGATCCACCACATATTGTGCGCCTTCGTTAGGGCAGGCGCAAGATGTGGACATTTGGCGGGACTTTCGCTCGCCTGACCTATTTTTTAGGCTTTGGGTTTTAGGCTTCAGGCTTTGGGGGGCTGAGCTGCTTCGGCTGCGCTGCCGCGCTACCGCCCTGCCAGCTCCTTGGCGAGCTTTTCCGCCTTGCCGGCGACGGCTTCGGCAAAGACGAGATTCCCCTGCTTCAACGCATCTTCCGCCTGCTGCATGAACAGCTTGGCATCGTTGTAGGCCTTCTTCCGCGCGTTGCTGAGCGGCTGGTAATTGACGCTGTTCAACAGGCCCTGCGCCGCATCGATCGTCGTCCGGACGTTTTTTGCCGTACCGCTGGTGTCGGAAGTCTGCGGCGTTCTGAGCTGAGCCGGCGGATTGGCCACGGGCGGCGGATCGACGGGCGGCGGATCGACCGGCTTCACCTCACCCGGCTTGGCGTCGGACGCCTTGGAATCGGTCGCGGCAGGTTTGGACGCTGCCTCCCGCGGCGCCCGTCGAGGCGGTGTCGGAGTCCCGGCGCCGCTGGTCGGCGGCGGAAGATCGCTGACCGGCTCCGGGGTGGTGTCGATCGGCGCGGGCTCGATGATGCGCTCCGGGGGCGCCGGTACCACCAGCGGCGGGCGGTCGACGGGTTTGGCCGCAGCCTGTATCGACGCACAGCCTGTGGCTGAAAGGCAGAACAGCAGTGCACCGGCGAGGCCGCCGTATAAGCGCCGGGCCGATCCGTTCCTTACGTCATTCTGCATATCGTGCCCCGTCACGCCGCGCCGGGCGGCAAGCGTCGAACAGTAGCGGTCATGCCTGCGGAAACACCAGTCTAAACCTTGTGCCGCCGCCAGGGGTGGATTGCACTTCCACCTCGCCGTCGTGCAGCTGGACGATGCGGTAGACCATCGACAATCCGATGCCGCTTCCCTTCTCCTTGGTGGTGAAGTAGAGGTCGAAAATTTTCTGCAGGTTCTGCGGATCGATGCCGACGCCGGTGTCTTCGACGTCGATCTCGACCCGCCGGCGCGAGGCGGTACGGCAGCCAATCCGCAGCGTCCCTCCCTCGGGCATGGCCTGACAGGCGTTGAGCGCCAGGTTGAGCAGCGCCTGCCGCAGCATGCCGGGGTCGGCGTTGATGGCCGGCAGTCCCGGCGGGCACTCGTGCTTGATGAGGACGCGGAGGCGCTCGGCTTCGGGTGTGATCGACGTGATGATGTCGCTGATCACCGCGGGCAGCAGGATCGGTTGCAGTTTGAGCTCGTCGGGGCGCGCGAACTTGAGGAAGCCGTTCAACACCTGGTCGAGGCGATGGATCTCGTTGGAGATGACGTCGACGTGCCGGTGGACGTCCGCGGCGCGCGGCGCCAGCTCCGCGCCGCCCCCGGCGAGCGCGACCGCCGGCTCCAGCTTCGGCAGCTTGCCCTTGAGCAGCTCCAGGTGGATGGTCATCGCGTTCAGCGGATTCTTCACTTCGTGCGCGACCCCGGCCATCAATCGTCCCAGCGCGGCGAGCTTGCGGGAGTAGTTGAGCGTCGAGTGCACCTGGTTCATGTAGCCCAGGTTGCGCGCCACGAGCATCGCGCCGACGAACTTGCCATGCCCGTCCTCGATCGGATGGGTCATGAAGAGCAGCTCGGACGCGGTGTCTTCCTCGGCCTGCGGCCGGGCCTTGCGCGTCTCGGAGATCGGGCCCTGCGGCTGCCGTGACGCCAGCGTGCGATCGATCAGCGAGCGCACGGTGTCGGTCGGCTCGGGGAGCAGCGTATCCATCGCGGGATTGCAGAACATCATCTTGCCGTCAGGACCGAACAGCGCGACGGCGTCCTCGAGGTTGTCGACCACCGACTCGAAGTCGGTGGACGAGGACAGTGCCTTGGCGCGCGACTCGGACAGCTGCGCGCAGACGGCGTCGAACGAGCTGCCGAGATCGGCGAACTCCGATCCTTCGGGCAGCTCCAGACGCACGTCCAGTTCGCCGCGCCCCAGCCTGGTCAACCCGCTCTGGATGACGTGGATCGGCCGCAGCATCCACTGCGCCAGCAGCATGGCGACGAGCGTCGACAGGATCAACGCCAGCACCACGCTCTGCAGCGCCGTCCTGAATGCGGGACGGAGCTCGTCCTTCACCAGCAGCGTCGAGATCCCGATCCGGATCGATCCGAACTGCTGCTCGCCGAAGAGGAGCGGCTGCCTGATCTCGAAGG
>JANPCT010000355.1:0-6096 GCA_031431095.1 Acidobacteriota bacterium
CATCGGTTTCCCAGGGCAGGAAACTTTCTGGTGGGAGAATCCGCAGGGGAAGGACGAGCTGTGGCAGCGGCACACGATCCTCGCGGTGACGGACAATGAGTCGCCGATGTTTGTGGACATCACCGGCGACGGAAAGCCGGAGCTGGTCTGCAGTTCCGGAGGTCAATACGGCTATGCCGGGCCGGATTGGGCTGATCCTGCGAAGCTGTGGACGTTCCATCCGCTGTCATCGAACAACAATTACGGCAAATTCACGCACGGCATGGGTCTTGGCGACGTCAATGCCGATGGACGGCTCGACCTGCTCGAGAAGAACGGGTGGTGGGAACAGCCGGCGTCGCTCGCGGGCGATCCGATTTGGCGTTTTCACGCCCAGCCGATGGGCGCCGGCGGCTCACAGATGCACGCCTACGATGTGAATGGCGATGGCCTGGCCGACGTCATCACCGCGCTCGAGGCGCACGGGTTCGGCTTGGCCTGGTACGAGCAATATCGCGACGGCACCGACATCCGGTTCCGCCAGCACGTCATCATGAACAAGGAGCCTCAGGAGAACAGGTATGGCGTGAAGTTCTCAGAACTCCACGCCATCGACCTCGTCGACATCGACGGGGATGGCCTCAAAGACATCGTCACTGGCAAGCGCTTCTGGTCGCACGGCCGTACCGGCGATCCAGACCGCAACGCGCCGGGCGTGGTCTACTGGTTCAAACTCGCCAGGAACGGCGACGGCAGCGTCGATTTCATCCCGCATCGGATCGACGACGATTCAGGCGTCGGCACCCAGGTGGTTGCTACGGACGTCAATGGCGACGGGCTGCCCGACATCGTCGTCGGCAACAAGAAAGGCACGTTCGTCCACCTGCACCAGAAGACGTCGGTGACCCGTGAGGAAGGGGAGAAGGCCCAGCCCAAGCGCGTTCAGACTCCGGCGGCCCCGCAAGGCGCCGCCCAAGTTCCGCAAGCCGGAGCGCCGGGCGCACCGGCCGCCGGGCGCGCGGGACAAATGCCGCTCTCCTCGGCCACCCCGCTCGCCGAGACGGAAAACCTGGACATGTATCCGGCTGCGCCCGAGGGATTCAATGTCCTGCGCGAGAACATTCCCCACGGAGAAGTAAAGGTCGTGGAGTACGACTCCAAAACGCTCGGGCTGCGCCGGATGCTGCGCGTCTACACCCCCCCGGGCTACACCCCCGACCGCAAGTATCCCGTGCTTTATCTCCAGCACGGCCTGGGCAATACCAGCACCGAATGGACGCAGCGGGCCCGCGCGCCGATCATCATCGACAACCTGCTGGCCGATAAAAAACTCCAGCAGCCGTTCATCATCGTCTTCCCCAGCGGAAACGCGACCGCCACGATGGCCGACGAAAAGCAGGGCGACCGTACCCAACAGTCCTACGGGACTCCCTATCATGAGGACCTGCTGAAGGAGATCATCCCCTTCGTCGAGTCCCACTATTCCGTGTACACGGATCGCAACCACCGCGCCATCGCCGGAATGTCGATGGGCAGCGGCCAGACCTTGAACATCGGCCTGACCAACCCCGACAAGTTCGCCTGGATCGCCGCCGTGGCGGCCGCCCCGAACACGCGGCCGCCGGCCGAACTCATTCCCGATTCGGCGGCCCTCAAGCAACTGAAGCTGCTTTGGCTCTCCGTCGGCAACCGGGACAACCTGCTCCGCGTCAGCAAGGGGCTTCACGATTACCTGACGGAAAAGGGCGTGCCCCACATCTGGCGCGTGGACACCAATGGCCACGACACCGGCGCAATGACCAACAGCCTGTACCACTTTGCGCAGAAGCTGTTCAAAGAGTAGAGCAGCCCAGCTCCCCCGGGCTTGAGCGGGTTCGACGGGGGTGACATTCGGTTGGGAAGACGTCGAGCTCTATTTGGAGGACAGGTCGCTCACCGCCGCAGGCCGGCCGTCCAGTTGAGCACGCCGACGAGCGGCGACGTGCCGCGCGGCACGAGCGGCGACATCAGCAGGAACCGCTGCCCGTCGACCGACGGTGTGTAGACGTTCCTGATCACCGTCAACGGTTCGGTGTTGGTGACGAACAGCGGCCGCGGCGCGCCGATCGCGAGGCCGGTGCCGCGCGCCTGCACCTCGACGGACATCAGCGTGCTGTCCGGCGCCAGGTAGAAGAGCTCCTTGCCGTCGCGCCGCCACTGGGGTTGAACGCCGCCGTCGGTCGACACGTGGATCTTCGTGGCCCCGTCGGGGAACGACCGCAGATACACCTGGGCGCGGCGCGTCTCGTCCGCCACGTACGCGATCCACTTGCCGTCCGGTGAGAATCGGGCCCCCGATTCGTTGAACGGCGTGGCGATCACCGCCGTCGAGGCGCGGCGCGCGCTGTCGTAGACCCAGACGTCCTGGTGGGTGGCTCCGCCGTCGGTCATGAAGAGCAGGTAGCGGCCGTCACGCGACCAATCGGTGGTGAACCCGCGTCGCTTCACAACGACTTCGTCCTCGCCGATACCGCTCGCGTTCTTCACCCGGATGTTCGGAGCCTCGCCTTGATCCGAGCCGTACGCGATGCGGCGGCCGTCGGGCGACCACGTCGGGACGCTGTCGAACCCCGGGGCCGAGGTCAGCCGCGAGAACGTGCCGCGCGCGAGATCGACCGTCCAGAGATCGGTTGCGTTCCGATCCGGATCGCGCTTCTCGACGGCGACCGATCCGCCGTCGGGCGAGAGCGTTGGATCGTAATAGACGTCGGCGGCGCCGACCGTCCCGAGCGGCTGGCCCGTTCGGCTGGTCCACATCAAGCGGACCACGCGGTACTTGCCCGTCGCATAGACCAGCGTTCCCGCCGCCCCCGAGAGGAGCGGTTCTCCGGACGCCCACAAGTAATCGATGTTGTCGTCATCGACGACGACGACCGGCCGGCCGGCGGGCAGGAACGTGGCCGGATCGAACGCTTGCGCCATGAGGCGCGAGGGGAGGTCGCGGGTGAAGACGTAGTGGCTGCCGGCAACGACGGCCGCCGACTCGGATTCGAAAAGTGTGTCCGAGGGACCGCCGTCGAGCGACGCGAGCTGGCTCTTGCGGGTGGTGCTGCCGGCGCTCCATGGCATGAAGACGAAGTGGCGCCCGTCGGGCAGGAACTGCGGCCAGCGGTGCGCCTCGTCATGGCGCGCCGGGTCGAGCGTGGTCACCCGCGTCGCCGCTCCGCCGGCGCTCACGCGGAAGATCGGCGCGCGCTCGTCGGGAGAGAAGAGGATGGTTCCGTCGCGTCCCCACGTGCCGCCATACGCCGATGGCGCGTCGGCGATTTCGCCGATCTGTCCCGTGGCAAGCGCGATCGTCTTGAGCGTGCCGCCGGCGAAGAAGCCGAGCGAGCGGCCGTCGGGCGACCAGAACACTCCGCCGGCGCGCGCGCCCGCCGTGCCCTTGAGCGGCTGCGCCTGCAGCGCGTCGAGGTTGCGCACCACGATTTCGTCGTTGCGATCGCGCGCGATGAAGGCGATGCGCCTGCCGTCGGGAGACACCGCCGGCGAGGCGAGATTGGCGTCCTTCCACGGCAGCGTCGGCGAGAATACGACCGGTGCGCCGGCCGGCGTCTCCTTCGTCCGCGGCCACGCCACGGCCGTCACGGTGGCGACGGCGAAGACCGCCGCGGCCATCCAGGCCAGGCGTTCGCGCGGACGCACGCGCGGCGCGGTGGCGGCGCGTGCGGCGGCGGCGCCGCTGCCCGAGCCGCCCGCGTCGGTGAACCCCTGCAGCGCGAAGGCGAAATCGCGCGCCGACTGAAACCGATCGTCCGGATCTTTCTCGATGGCGTGGCGGACGATGCGATCGAGGGCGGGGGCGAGCTCCGGAGGCGTCGCCGCGAGTGCGGGCGGATCGTCACGGAGAATCGCGGTCATCGTTTCGGCCGCGGTCGGGCCCGCGAACGGGCGCCGGCCGCTGGCCAGCTCGTAGAGCACGGCGCCGAGCGCGAACAGATCCGACCGCGGTCCCGCGGCTTCGCCGCGCACCTGCTCCGGCGCCATGTAGCCAACCGTGCCGAGCACCGTGCCGGCTTCGGTCCCGGCGATCGTCTCCTGCTCGCCGGCGGTCGCCGCCGCCGACTGCTTCGCCAGCCCGAAGTCGAGGATCTTCACGAGCCCGTTGCGCAGCAGCACGATGTTCTCCGGCTTCAGGTCGCGATGGACGATGCCCCGGTCGTGCGCGGCGGCGAGCCCGCGCGCGACCTGCATCGCCACGTCGGCGCTCTTGCGCGCCGTCAGCGGTCCCGCGGCCAGCCGCGCGCGCAGCGTGTCGCCGTCGAGGAGCTCGGTAATCAGGTAGGCCGCGTGCATCGCCCCCTTCTCGTCGTCGAGCACGTCGGCGCTGCCGATATCGTGCACCGAGACGATGTTGGGATGGTTGATGGCGGCGACTGCGCGCGCCTCGCGCTCGAACCGGGCCAGGCGATCCGGATCGCGCGCGAAGGCCGGCGGCAGCACTTTGATCGCGACCTGCCGGCCGAGCCGAGTATCCCGGGCCTTGTAGACGACGCCCATGGTGCCGGCGCCGATGAAGGACACGATTTCGTACGGACCAAGCCGCGTACCGGCAGGGAGCGCCATGGGAACGTGTGGAGTGTATCAGGACGACGCTTCCGCTACCGCCGACGTGACTGGCCGCGCAGGCAGACGCTGTTTACCTTTTCCTCGGCGCAGGGGTCTGATCCAGAGAATCTCGCTTGTATTTGAACTTAGAATGCCGCGGGTGCTCCGTTCATGACTACGAGTCTCAGACTGGGTCCTCCCGAACGCCGACTTCAGCCAGTGCCGCTACATCGGCGATGTCGACCAGCAACTGACACAAGGCGTGTCCACGCCGAACGTGAGCTCAGCCGCCTGTCCGTCGCTGAGCATCTACACCGATCGTCCCGTGCGCCCGACGGGCAGGTGTTCAAGCCCATGGTCATCTCCGGGTTGCTCGCTGGTGAGAGCCAGGCCACCTTGAAAGTGCCAAGCGGCGGATTCGCCCGGCGAAGCCGATGCGGCGCCGCTTCTGGCTTCCAGCAATGTCGCAGAGCAGTCGGTCGTCTGGAACAGCGCGCTCCGGCGATTTGTGCTGATGCGAACCGGTAGTGCCAGCGTTCAGGCCCAGTTCTCCACAACTCCCTGGGGACCCTGGAGCGATCCCGTGAGCGTGTTCTCCAGGAACGACCCGTGGAAAAGCAAATTGCTGCATAGCCCCGGTGTCGATCCGCTGGTCCAGAGCTTGATCCAGGTCTACGACAGGAACGGCAACCCCGTCGCTCTCCCCGATTCCGACACGGGCGTTCCCTATAGCCCGAATCTCCTGGACACATTCACTCAGAATGCCGATGGCTCCGTGACGCTGTACTACACGCTGTCCACGTGGAATCCGTACCAGGTCTTCCTGATGAGCAGCACCTTCGTCATCCCGGCGACGATGACACTGAACAAGACGTCGCTCACCTTCGCCGCCGTCTCGACCGGCGCGGCGTTGACGTCGCAGACGCCCGCGCAGACCGTCCGCCTGACACAGAGTGGTGCAGGCGCCGTCACCTGGACGGCGACTTCGACTGCCCCGTGGCTCGTCGTGTCGCCGACATCCGGCAGCGGGCCGGCGACGCTGTCGATCTCCGCCCGTTTCACGTCCGGCCTGACGGGCTCGCAGACCGGCAGCCTCACCGTCGCACTGACGGGTGCGTCGTCAACCACTGTCGGCCCCATCAGCGTGCGGTTGACGACGGCCTCGGCCAGTGCTGCGGCCTCGCCGCCGTTCGGGGTCGTCGATACACCGGCAGGCGATGCAACCGTGCTGGCCGGCTCCATCGCCGTGACGGGCTGGACGCTCGACAACATCGGCGTGCAGCGCGTGGAGCTGTGGCGCGATCTGCAGCCGGGGGAGACCACCACGCCGTTCTCGAGCACTCCCACCGATCCGCGCCACGGCAAGGTGTTCATCGCGAGTCCGACGTTCGTCGACGGCGCGCGCCCCGATATCGAGGGCCTCTATCCCTCGACGCCGGCCAATTATCGCGGCGGCTGGGGCTATCTGATGCTGACGTGGGGTCTGTGGAACCAGGGCAACGGGACTTACCGGCTCTACGCGTTCGCGTT
>JANPCT010000356.1:0-3557 GCA_031431095.1 Acidobacteriota bacterium
AAAGGAACTGCCGGGGCGAGATCCGTTTGCAATCGCAAAAGGGCGCCCCTTTGTCCGTCCATCTCTCCTTGAATCCTCTCCGCTTGGACAGCACGCGGGCTGTCTGCCTGATCGCTTCGGACCTGTCCGAGATGAAGCGCGCCGAGCAGGAACTGCTTGCTTCCAGCGAGCAGTTGCGGAATCTTGCGGCGCACCTGCTGTCCGTTCGAGAGGAGGAGCGGGCCAGGATCTCCCGGGAGGTCCACGATGAACTGGGCCAGTCGTTGACCGCAGTGAAAATGGATCTCGCCTGGCTCGCGGGGCGGCTGCCGCGGAGTAACGGCCAGATGCTCGAAAGGATCCACTCCACGCTGCAGTTGACCGACCGCATTATCCAATCCGTTCGCAGAATCTCGACAGAGCTAAGGCCCGGCGTTTTGGATCTGGGTTTGGCGGCCGCCGTGGAATGGCAGGTCCAGGACTTCCAGACTCGATCGGGCATCCAATGCAACGTCCGGCTGCTCACCAGAGAAGTGGTCCCGGCGAACGCGTCGACCGCCATGTTCCGTATTTTCCAGGAGACGCTGACCAATGTCGCGCGCCATGCCAAGGCGACGCGGGCCGAGGTGGTCCTGCAGAAGCAACGGGACCGGCTGGTTCTGCTGATACACGACAACGGGCGCGGGTTTGACCAGGCGGACCCGTCCCTTTCGAAATCTCTGGGCCTCCTGGGTATGCGGGAGCGCGCCGCCATTCTGGGCGGCCGGGTAGAGATCTCCACGGCCCCCGGAAAAGGCACCACCGTCACCGCCTGGATTCCGCTCCCGTCACCGGAGGACTCCGGCACCGTATCCGCCGCCATCCCATGATCCGAATCCTCATCGTCGATGACCACGCCATCGTCCGCGGCGGTTTGAGGGCGCTGCTTTCCGACGAGTTCCGCGGCGCCACATTTGGAGAAGCGTCCGATGCCCCGCAGGCGCTGGAACACCTGCGGAAGCAACCATGGGATGTCGCACTGCTCGATATCACACTGCCGGGGAAAAGTGGCCTGGATCTCCTCAAGGACCTGGAGGCCGACTGGCCCCATCTCCCGGTTCTCGTGTTGAGCGGTCACCCGGAAGACCAGTTTGCCGTTCGTGTCCTGAAGGCGGGCGCGGGAGGCTACATGACGAAGGAAAGCGCTCCCGCGGAGTTGGCCAACGCCATCCGCAAGATCCTCGCCGGGGGCCGCTACGTCAGTCCCGCGCTGGCCGAAAAACTGGCGCTGGGCGTCAAGAGGGATCCCATGCGCACGCCACATGAGACCCTCTCCAACCGTGAGTATGACGTCATGTCGCGTATCGCCCTGGGAAAAACCGTGACGGAAATCGCCGGCGAACTGTCACTCAGCGGGAAGACGATCAGCACCTATCGGACGCGGGTGCTGGAAAAGCTTGGCGTCAAGAATAGTGCGGAAATCGTCCAGTACGCGATCCGAAACGGTCTGGTGACGTGACACGATCCGGCCTTGAGCGTCCGGGTGTAAGGCAAATGCCGACACGTCTTTCAGCCGACGTCCCACCGCCGAATCAGCCTGGGGCTGATGGACGTGCTCGCGGTTGAGACCTACTCTCTGATTCGACAGCGGAAGAGCAATTCAGTCTCGAATCAGGAGGCATGCGATGAGCAACGGCGAAAAGCGGTGGGCGGATCTCAGAACGATGACCACACCTTTCATGTGGTCGATGGTGGTTGTACTGCTGGGCGTCTCTGGAAGTGCGAGCGCGCAAACGGGCTTCGGTCCACCGCCGGTGAGCCTCGGCACGGCCGGGACGTTCGCGATTCTGAGCAAGACCGGCATTACCGACGTCTATGCCTCGGCGATTGTCGGGAATGTCGGCACCAGCCCGATCACCGGCGCAGCGCTCCTGCTCTCGTGCGGGGAGGTATCGGGAAAGGTGTTTACGGTCGACGCGGCTGGTCCCCTCCCCTGCGCGGTGGCTGATGCCAGCTCCCTCACCGCGGCCGTGGGCGACATGGGATTTGCCTACGACGACGCGGCGGGACGCTTATTCCCGGACAAGACCGAGGTGGGCGCCGGGGAAATCGGCGGGCTCACGATTGAGCCTGGTCTGTACAAATGGGGCACCGGCCTCCTGATCACCACGGATGTCACGCTCTCCGGCGGGCCGAATGATGTCTGGATCTTTCAAGTGGCCGGAACCCTGAACCAGGGCAACGCGACACGCGTGACGCTGGCGGGCGGGGCACGGCCCGAGAACATCTTCTGGGTGGTCGCGGGCGCGGTGACGATTGGAACCACCGCGCATTTCGAGGGCGTCATCCTCGCTAAAACGATGATCGCCGTGAACACCGGAGCAACGGTGAACGGCAGGCTCCTGGCGCAGACGGCGGTCACTCTGCAGATGAATGCGGTGACCCAGCCCGCCCGGTAAGAACGCGTGCTTCGGCGGAGGGTTCGCACTCACCGCCGACAAATGGCAAGGGTTACAGGCTTCGCGCTGTAACCCTTGCGTTGCTGGATGCGCAGGGTGGCTTGCGCATCTCTTGAAGGACATCCTATGACCAGCCGGATCCTCCCAGACCTAGATCCGCGCAGACGCGATTCGCGCCGCACCACGCCCACCGGCGCACCGCGGACCGGCAAAGGTTCACCTCGCGCGGCGTTGTCCAGAGATATCCCCGTCACCGCCTCGCCATCCACCGCCGCCGGCACAGCGGAGCGCATCATCGAGGTCCGGCGCCAGGAGACGTTGCTCAAGACCGGAGCGTTACAGAACGCGATTCTAAACAGCGCGAATTTCTCCAGTATCGCCACCGACGCCAAGGGCGTCATCCAGATCTTCAACGTCGGCGCTGAGCGGATGCTGGGCTATGCCGCCGCCGAGGTGATCAACAAGATCACGCCGGCCGACATTTCCGATCCGGACGAAGTGATCATCCGCGCCAAGGCCCTCAGCGTCGAACTCGGCACGCCGATCGCCCCGGGCTTCGAGGCCCTGGTCTTCAAGGCGTCACGCGGCATCGAGGACATCTACGAGCTGACCTACTTCCGCAAGGACGGCAGCCGCTTCCCGGCGGTGGTGTCGGTCACGGCACTGCGCGACGCGCAGGACGCGATCATCGGCTACCTCTTGATTGGCACCGACAACACCGCGCGCAAACAGGCGGAAGAGGCCCTGGTCAAGGCAGGGGCCCTGCAGAGTGCGATCTTCAATAGCGCCAATTTTTCGAGTATCGCCACCGACGCCAAGGGCGTCATTCAGATCTTCAACGTCGGCGCCGAACGCATGCTGGGCTACGCGGCCGCCGAGGTGATGAACAAAATCACGCCGGCCGACATTTCCGATCCGGACGAAGTGATCATTCGCGCCAAGGCCCTCAGCGTCGAACTGGGCACCCCGATTGCGCCGGGGTTCGAAGCGCTGGTCTTCAAGGCCTCGCGCGGGATCGAGGACATCTACGAACTGACCTACTTCCGCAAGGACGGCAGCCGCTTCCCGGCGGTGGTCTCGGTCACCGCGCTACGCGACGCGCAGGACGCCATCATTGGCTACCTATTGATTGGCACCGAC
>JANPCT010000357.1:0-3584 GCA_031431095.1 Acidobacteriota bacterium
GCGCCCGCGCGGCAGGGCTCTCGATCATTCCGACGACGACCGGCGCCGCCACCGCCGTAGGAGAGGTCATGCCGGAGCTGAAAGGCAAGCTCGACGGCATTTCGATGCGCGTGCCGACGCCGAACGTCTCGTGCGTGGACCTCGCCGCCCTGCTCGACAAGAAAACCAGCGACGCCGAAGTGAACGCCGCGTTCAAGGCCGCGGCGGACGGCCCGTTGAAGGGGATCATGGAGTACGTCACCGAGCCGCTGGTCTCGATCGACTTCCGCGGCAACCCGCACTCCTCGATCATCGACGCCCCCTACACGAAGGTCATGGACGGCGACTTCGTGAAGGTGCTGGCGTGGTACGACAACGAATGGGCCTACTCGAGCCGGTGCGTGGACCTGCTGCGCGTGCTCGTCGAAAAGGGCATCTAGGCCCGAGCGAATGTCTCGACAAGCCGGGAGCAACGGGTAGTGGCAAAACGAACGGTCAAGGATCTCGACATCCGGGGGCGGCGGGTGCTGATCCGCGTGGACTTCAACGTGCCGATCAAGAACGGCACGATTGGGGACGACACACGGATCCGATCGTCGCTGCCGACGATCGAATACGCACTCGCCCAAGGGGCGCGCAGCGTCATCCTGTGCTCGCACCTGGGGCGGCCCAAGGGCAAGCCGGATGCGCAATACTCGCTCAAGCCGGTCGCCGAGCGCCTGGCGGCGCTGCTCGAGCGGCCGGTGATATTCGCGGAGGATTGCGTCGGGGCGCCCGCCACGGCGGCGATCGAACGCGCCGGCGGCAACGGCCTGGTGCTGCTCGAGAATCTGCGGTTTCACGCCGAGGAGGAGAAGAACGACTCGGCGTTCGCGGCGCAACTCGCGGCGCTGGCCGACGTCTACGTCAACGACGCATTCGGCTCGGCGCACCGGGCCCACGCGTCCACGGAAGGCGTGGTGCACCACCTGAAGGAAGCGGCGGCCGGACTCCTCATGGCCGCGGAGGTCGAGTACCTCGGCCGCGTCCTGGCGCAGCCCGATCGCCCGTTCGTGGCGATCCTGGGCGGCGCCAAGGTGTCGGACAAGCTCGAGGTCATCGAGAACCTCATTCCGCGCGTGGACGCCCTCTTGATCGGGGGCGCGATGGCTTACACGTTCTTCAAGGCGCGTAACGTCCCGGTCGGAAAATCACTCGTCGAGGCCGACCTGCTGGACGCCGCGCGCGACATCGAGACGCGCGCGAAGGCGCGCGGCCTCAGACTCGAGCTGCCGTCCGATCACGTCGTCGCGCCAAAGCTTGAAGCGGGCGCACCCGCGGAGACGCTGGCGGTCGGCGATGCCGCGATCGGCGATCGCATGGGACTCGACATCGGGCCGAAGACGATCGAGACGTACCGCTCCGTCATTACGTCCGCAAGAACCGTCATCTGGAACGGGCCGATGGGCGTGTTCGAAATCGACGCCTTCGCGCGCGGGACGATGGAGGTGGCAAAAGCGGTGGCGGACGTGAAGGGCACGACCGTGATCGGCGGCGGTGACTCGATCGCCGCCGTGGCGAAGGCCGGCGTCACCGATCGCATCACGCATGTTTCCACGGGCGGCGGCGCCTCGCTCGAATTTCTCGGCGGACGCGAACTGCCCGGCGTCGCGGCCCTGCCGGACAGCCCCAAGCCTGAAGCCTGAAGGCAATTTATGAGCCGAACTCCTTTCATCGCCGCCAACTGGAAAATGCACAAGACGGTCCTCGAGTCCGTCGCGTTCATCAAGGAATTCCGCAGCATGGCGAAGGAGGTGCACGACGTCGAGATCGTCGTCGCGCCGCCGTTCCCCGCGCTGCGCCCGGCCGCCGACGCGGCGCACGCATCGAACGTCGGCATTGCCGGACAGAACCTGCACTGGGAGCGCCAGGGGGCGTTCACCGGGGAAATCAGCGCGGCGATGCTGAAGGAAGCCGGGGCGGAGTACGCGATCATCGGCCACTCGGAGCGGCGCCAGCTGTTCGGGGAGACCGACGAAACGGTGAACCGGAAGCTCCTCGCCGCGATTTCGGCGCAGCTCACCGCCATCGTGTGCATCGGCGAGACGCTGGCGCAGCGCGACGGCAACGAGACGCTTGCCGTTCTCGATCGGCAGATCCAGCAGGGGCTGGACGGCGTTACCGCGGATCAGATCGCGCAGCTGGTCGTCGCGTATGAGCCCGTGTGGGCAATCGGCACCGGCCGCAATGCAACGCCGGCCCAGGCTGGTGACGCGCACGCGCACATCCGCGGCCGCATCCGGCAGTGGTTCGGCGGCGCCGCCGCGGAGCAGTGCCACATCATCTACGGCGGCAGCGTCAAGCCCGAGAACGTCCGGGATCTTGCGGCGCTGCCTGACGTCGACGGCGCGCTCGTCGGCGGCGCCAGCCTCGAGGTCCGCAGCTTCTTCGAAATCGTCTCACGCAGCCGCCCTTCGGCCGACGTCTAGGCTGGCAGGGGGCTGAAAAAGTGACGCTCTCGCACCTCCCGCCTGAAGGCGGAAACTACACCCTCTTTCTTTCTCGAAAGGCCGGCGCTCTCCTGAGGCGTTGACTGATACGTCCCCCGGAACCGCATCAAGAGGGACGCGTCGAGGACGCCGTTATTGCGGCCATGCGCCGAGCAGCCTGCGCAACAGCACCATCTCGCCGACGTGATACGCGTTGTGATCGATGACGAGCAGCACCTGGCGCAGGTACGTCTGCCCGGTCCCGTGCGGAATGCGGCTGGTCAGATCGAGCGAGGCATCGGTGGCCAGTTGCTTCAACGCGTCGCGATCGCGGCGGAACGCCGCGACGCTCTCGTCCCACGCCTCGGGCGTCGGCGGTGACGGCGTTGCCGGCCAGTACTCGGCCGGCCAGGCGCGCTCGGTATAGCCGGGGTTGCGGGCGAAATCGAGGATGTCGTGCTGGGCGATGCGGAGATGTTCGAGGATTTCCCAGGCCGAATGGGGCAAGCCGGGGACTCGCCCTCCACAGAGAGCCGGCGCGAGGCCCTCGACCGCCTTGTCGAAATCGGCGTGTGCCTCTCCCCAGTCGAGCGCCCTGGCCAGCTGTTCGCGCATGGTTGCAATCATATTGTGTGGGGCCTCAGCTTCCCGGCGAACCGCGCCTGCGGTATAATCCTCCTCTTATGGTCTACTACCTGCTCGTCGGCTTGTACTTGCTGGTCTGCCTTCTCCTCCTGCTCGTCGTCCTCATGCAGCAGGGCAAGGGTGGCGACATGGCGAACGCGTTCGGCGGCGGCGGCAGCAGTCAGACGGCGTTCGGCGCCCGTGCCGGCGCGACGGTGCTGACGCGCGCGACGACGGTGCTCGGCGCGCTGTTCATGCTGGGAGCGATCATCCTCGGCGTCTACGGCCAGCGCGGTCCGGGTTCGGTCCTGAGCGGCGTGAAGGGCCCGGCGCCCGTCCAGACACCAGCGCCGGCGACGCCGCCGAAGTAGAGCGCCGCGAAAGACCACTTGCGGAAGTGGCGGAACTGGCAGACGCACCAGCTTGAGGGGCTGGCGGCCGCAAGGTCGTGACGGTTCAAATCCTTTCTTCCGCACCCTTCGACTCGCCGTCTAAGATAGTCACCCGGTGACG
>JANPCT010000358.1:0-1532 GCA_031431095.1 Acidobacteriota bacterium
GCAGCCGCTGCGCCTCACCATCAAACGCAACGGCTCCGCGCAGGACGTTGTCGTCACACCGCGCCCGTTGGGCGACAAGGTGATGATCGGGGCCCAGTTCACGTTCCTGGAAACGGTGTCCGTGAAGCCCGGGCCGATGGATGCCGTGAAGCTCAGTGTCGCGAAGAACTGGGAATGGGCGTCGCAAATCGTCAAGACCCTCGGCGGTTTGCTGACTCGCGATACGTCGGTGAAACAGCTGATGGGACCCGTGGCGATTGCCGATCTCTCCGGCAGCGCCGCGCAGGCGGGCTGGATCCCGCTCTTCACCTTGATGGCGATGATCAGCGTGAACCTCGGCCTGCTGAACCTGATGCCGATTCCGGTGCTCGACGGCGGGCACATCTTCATCCTCGCGCTCGAGGGCCTGGCGCGGCGCGACTTCAGCATGCGAGTCAAGGAGAAGATGCTGGGAGCCGGCTTCGTCCTCCTGCTGATGCTGATGGTGACGGTGATCTACAACGACCTGATGCGGATTCCCTGGATTGCAAAGCTGGTACAATTGGCGTCTTGAGCAGCCTTCTCCCCTTTCTCTTTGTCCTCGGCGTGCTGATCTTCGTGCACGAGCTGGGGCACTTCCTCATGGCGCGGCGAATTGGCGTCCGCGTCATCACCTTCTCCCTCGGCTTCGGTCCCAAGATCGTCAAAATCAAGCGCGGCGGCACCGAGTACTGCATCAGCGCCATCCCGCTCGGCGGCTACGTCAAGATGGCCGGCGAGAATCCGGAGGACAACCGGACCGGCGCGCCGGACGAGTTCCTCTCGAAGGGCAAGTGGCAGCGCTTCCAGGTGCTCGTCATGGGCCCGGTGATGAACCTGGCGCTGGCGTTGATCGTGATGGCCGTGGTCCTTTATCAGGGGGCGCAAGTACCGGCCTTCGAACAGCAGGCCGTGGTGATCGGCACCTTCTCCGATGCGTCGGTCGCGGCGAAGGCGGGCCTGAAGTCCGGCGATCGCATCGTTGCCGTCGATGCCAAGCCGATCGCGACATGGGATCAGCTTGCCACCGCGATCGTGCCGAAGGCCGGACGCGACGTGGCGATTGGGTACGTGCGCGACGGGCGCCCGGGCCAGGTGACCGTCGTTCCGGAGGCGCAGGGCAAATACGAGCTCGGCGACATCGGCATCCAGCCGGCCGTTCATCCGCAGATTCTGGACTTCGCCCCGGACTCGGCCGCCAACGCGGCGGGGCTGCAAAAAGGGGACATCGTCCTCGCCGCTGGCGGCGAGCAGAACGTCTCGCGGGATCGCCTGGTCGCCCTGATCAAGGGCAGTGAAGGCAAACCGCTGACGCTGCAGGTCCAGCGCGGCGACAGCGCGCAGACCATTGCCGTGACGCCGAAAAGCGTCGGCGGCACCGTGATGATGGGCGCCACGCTCAGCCCGTACGAAGTGCGCACGGTTGAGCCCGGTGTCGTCGAGGCAGTGAAGCTGAGCGCACAGAAAAACTGGGAATGGACGCGTCAGATCTTCGAGACGCTGGGCGGCCTGTT
>JANPCT010000359.1:0-1515 GCA_031431095.1 Acidobacteriota bacterium
GCCTGCCCCCTCACGGTCTCCCACCGCGATGATCTGGCCGCGCAGGGGGTAGGACCGAGCCGGCTCAGGTGTGCAGGCGGCCAGTACCGGTAACCCCAGCAGGGCCACAGCCATAACGGCCGTGCTTGGCGGGACTGAGGCCAATTTCAGAATCCCGGCGAGCCGGAACGCGGGCCACGATCGAGGCATGAACTCACTGTACTGCGCCCGGCACATATCCTGCTACATTGGAGGGGTGGAGACTCGCCGCGCGCGGCGGCGCGTCCCCGAATTAGAGCCGCGCGTTCAGCCAGGAGTAAGTGACAGCATGGGCAGGAGACTCTACGTCGGTAACCTCCCCTATTCGGCTACGGAAGATCAGCTCACGCAGCTGTTCGGCCAGGCCGGCCAGGTGGACAACGTCCGGGTGATGCGGGACATGGCGACGGGCCGTGCCCGCGGCTTCGCATTCGTCGAAATGGTGAATGACGAAGACGCGGCCAAGGCGATCAGCCAGTTCCATGAGCAGCAGATGGACGGACGCGCGCTCGTAGTGAACGAGGCCCGACCGAAACCGGAAGGCGGCTTCGGTGGTGGCGGCGGTGGTGGACGCGGTCGTGGCGGCGGCGGTGGCGGTGGCGGCTACCGTGGCGGCGGCGGGGGCGGCGGTGGCGATTACGGCGGTGGCGGCGGCAAGCGCGAACCTCGCTGGTAGGGTCAGGCCAGGCTTTGGGCTTTAGGCTTTAGGGTACGGATTGAGGGCCGGTCACGCTCGCGCGTGCCGGCCCTTCGTTGTTGCACCTATTCGTCCACGATCCAGCCGTCGCGCAGGTTGATGACGCGGCTGCCGTAGCTCGCGTTCGCTTCCGAATGCGTGACCTGGATGATCGTCGTGCCTCCCGCATTCAGCTTCTTGAAGAGCTCCATGATCTCTTTGCCCTGGCTGGTGTGCAGGTTGCCCGTGGGCTCGTCCGCGAGAATTACCTTCGGGTTCGAGATCACCGCGCGCGCGACGGCGACGAGCTGCTGCTGACCGCCCGAGAGCTGGTTCGGATACAGGTCCTTCTTTCCGACGATCGCGAACTTGTCGAGGATGTCGCAGACCATGCTCTCGCGCTCCGACTTCTTGATGTCGCGATACGACAGCGGGATGTCGAGATTCTCGTAGACGGTGAGATGGTCGAGCAGGTGATAGCTCTGGAACACGAAGCCGATGTACTGCTTGTGCAGCTTGGCGCGTTCCTTGGCGGCCAGCCGATGCACCGGCTGATCGAGGAAGTAGTACTCGCCGGTCCAGGCGCTGTCGTGCATGCCGATGATGTGCAGGAGGGTGGACTTTCCCGCGCCGGACGGCCCCATGATCGAGACGAATTCACCCTCCTTGATGTCGGCGTTGATCCGGCGCAACACGTAGCTGCGGCTCGTGCCGTGGGCGTAGGACTTCTCGATGTTGCGCAGCGCGATCATCGCACCCGGCGCGAGCGCCTCGGTTTCGAGGGGGCCGGCGGCGGTGGCGGCGGCCGGCGGGGAACTGCG
>JANPCT010000360.1:0-2238 GCA_031431095.1 Acidobacteriota bacterium
TGCTCAGGATACAGACCCGCTGCGTGCATCGGGCTCTTGTAATAGAACGAGAGCCACTCCTGGATGCCGCGCATGCCGGCCCGCTTCGCCAGGTCGAGAAACAGCGCGCAATCCAGCACGATGGGTGCGGCGAGGATACTGTCGCGACAGAGGAAGTTGATCTTCAGCTGCATCTTGTAGCCAAGCCAGCCGAAGATGTCGATATTGTCCCAGCCCTCCTTGTTGTCGCCGCGGGGCGGATAGTAGTTGATGCGGACGACGTGGCATAGATTCTCGTAGAGGTCGGGATAGAGGTTCGGCTGCAGGATGTAGTCGAGCACCGACTTCTTGCTCTCCTCCTTTGTCTTGAACGATTCGGGATCGTCCAGCACTTCGCCGTCGCGGTTGCCCAGGATGTTGGTGGAGTACCACCCTTCGACGCCGATGAGGCGCGACTTCAGGCCCGGCGCGATGATCGTCTTGATGAGCGTCTGCCCAGTCTTGAGATCCTTGCCGCACATCGGCGATCCGGTCTGCTGCGCCAACTGGACGAGCGCGGGGATATCGGCACTCAGGTTGGGAGCCGCATTCGCGTACGGGATGCCCTCCTTGATTGCCGCGTAGGCATAGATCATGCTCGACGGAATGTTGTCGTCGCTCTCCTCGAGGCCCTTTTCGAAGGCCTCGATCGTCGCGTGCACGGGGGACTCGGTCAGGAAGACCTCCGTGCTGCCGGCCCAGACCATCACCAGCCGGCTGAGGCCGTTGTCGGCCTTGAACTTCAGGATGTCGGCGCGCACCTGGTCGGCCAGGTCGCGCTTGTTCCTGCCCTTCTTGACGTTCGGCCCGTCCAGCCGCTTCACATAGCGCCGATCGAAAACCGCCGGCCAGGGGCGAATCCGCTCGAGCTCGGGCCTGATCTGATCGAGCAGATCCTTCTCGAGCACGCCGGCAGTCTTCGCAGCCTCGTAGCAGTTCTCGTCGAATAAGTCCCAGCCGCCGAACACCACGTCGTCGAGCGACGCGAGCGGAACGAAATCCTGAATCCGCGGGGAGTTGGCCTCGGTGCGTTTGCCAATGCGGATGGTGCCCATCTGCGTGAGCGAGCCGATCGGCTTGGCGAGGCCCCGCCGAACCGCGATGACGCCGGCTATCGTCGTCGTGCTGACCGCGCCGAGTCCGACCAGCATGATCCCAAGCTTTCCTTCGGCCTTCTCTATGTTCTGAGACTTTTTCACGACAGCGGACTATATCATCGGGCCATGACGTGGTTCAGAAAACAGCCGGCGGCGGAACCGCTGCCGGTCACCATCGTGGGACTGAAACTCGGGCAACGGTTCCTCGCCGTCGGTGTGCGCGATCCAGCGCTGATCGCGATACTCGCGGCGAAGGCAGGATTGACCGGAGCCGCATGCGCGGTGGACGCAGATGAGCACGCCGTCGCGAGGGCCGCCGCGGCGATCGAGCGTGACGGCGCGCTGGCGGATGTGACGCGCGCCCCATGGGGGATGTGGCCGTACGACGAGGGCAGCTTCGACGTCGCGCTTATCCGCGATCTGCTGCCGACGCTCACGCCGAACGAGCGATCGCGCACGCTCTGGGAAGTCGTACGGGTCCTGCGCCCTGGCGGCCGGGCGCTGGTGATCGAACCAGCCCCGCGCGGCGGCTTCGGGGCGATGTTGAGCCGTCAGACGATGGATGGCGACTACTTGTCGTCGGGCGGGCCGGTGCAGGCGCTCAAGGACGCGGGCTTCGCCGCGGTTCGGCTGCTCGCGGAAGCCGCCGGTGTTTCGTACGTCGAGGGGGTCAAGAGGGCGGCTTCATTGGCGGATGGCGAATGAAGGTCGGCGCCGGCGTCACCTCGCACAGGTCAGGTGACGGCCACCGTCGATCGAAATTGTTTCGCCGGTGATCCATCCCGCGCGATCGGAGGCGAGGAACGCGATCAGATCGGCGATCTCCTCCGGCTCTCCCGCGCGCCCGAGCGGGTGCGTCTGTTTCGATCGCTCGAGGAAGGCCGCGTAGGCCTCCTCGCTGACGCCGCTGCGCCGATGCAGGTTGGTGACGACCACGCCGGGGTTCACCGCATTCACGCGCACGCCGTGGCCGGCAAGCTCCAGCGCGGCGCAGCGCGTGAGCTGATCGACGCCCGCCTTGCTGACGCAATAAGCCAGGACGCCGGGGAAAGCACGAAGTCCGGTGACGCTCGAGACATTGACCACCGACGCTGTCGGCGTCGTGGCGGCCAGCTGCGCGGCG
>JANPCT010000361.1:0-1837 GCA_031431095.1 Acidobacteriota bacterium
CAATCCAATCAGCAGCAGGAAACTGAGCGCCAGCATCTTCACCGTGGGATGCCGGTGAACGAAGGCGCTGATCGGTTCCGCCGCCAGCATCATGATCAGCACCGAAATGATGACCGCCACGACCATCACCGCCACCTCGTCGACCATGCCGACGGCGGTGATCACCGAGTCGAGCGAGAACACGATATCGAGCAGCGCAATCTGCACCAGCACCGACGCGAACGACGATGCCGCGCGACCCGACGGCTCTCCCTCGTCTCCTTCCAGGCGGCCGTGGATCTCGTGCGTGCTCTTGCCGAGCAGGAACAGCCCGCCGGCGATCAGGATCAGATCGCGTCCCGAAATATCGTGGCTCCACAGGGAAAACAGCGGCGCCGTCAGGCGGACGATCCAGGCGAGAGAGAAGAGGAGCAGGATCCGGGTGCCCATCGCCAGCAGCAGGCCGAGCCGGCGCGCGGTGGGTTGCTGCGCGGCCGGCAGCTTCCCGGAGAGAATGGAAATGAAGATGATGTTGTCGACGCCCAGGACGATCTCGAGGAACGTCAGCGTCGCGAGGGCAATCAGGATTTCAGGGCTCAACCAGTTCATGTCAACGCCTCAGGATTTCGAATCTGAGCTCGGCGAACCCGCCGATCTCGTAGTACTCAAGCTTGAAGCGGCGCTTGCCGCCGGTGATGGGGACCGTGTCGATCGACGATTCGTGCGGCGTCCACCGGTCGATGATGCGTTCATCGTCCATCCACAGACGCACGCCATCGTCTGAGATGGTGCGGATGGTGTAGGAGCCGGGAGGGAGGTCGAGAACGGCTTCGGCGACGATCGCGACTCGATCCCGCGGCAATCCTTCCGACAGCGCGCCGCCCGACATGAAGTCGATGCCCGGCAGGCGTTCAATCTTGAGCGGCGTGGCCGCGACGACCCGGGCGAAGGCCTCGGCGTTGCGATCTGGGCGTGACGCCTCGTCGAAGGTGAAATAGCGGACCTGCCAATCCGCCGGGACGGCGTACCGTGAATATCCGAACGCATACGGCGAACCCGCCGGTGTGCGGTCGCCGCGCGGACCGACCACCATGTCTCCCTCGTAGGTCAGGCGCACGTCGAAGTCCACCCCGGCGCCTGCCGCCGTGTGGACCGTGATCGTGCCGGGGACGAGTCCCTCGGCTGGTTCGACCGTTACGCCGCGAAGCGACGCGACCTTCCACCGTCCAGGGGGACCCAGCACGCGAAGCCTGAGCGGCGACGCATCGGAGCGCCCCTCGGGCCAGAGCTTGGGCGACCGCCAGTCGTAGGGGCCCCACTCGTCAACGATGATGGCGTCGCGTCCACGGCGAGTCGCGTCCGGCACCTTGGCGTCCATGCCGCCCGGCAACGGCGCCGGCAGCGTGATGTCGAGCGTCGGACGCGGCCGCACCGGCACGCCGACTTCATCGCCGACGCCGAAGTTCCGCGTGTCGCCGGCAAGTACTGCGACCGTCGCGACCTTGTCGAAGGCGTTGGTGAGCACCCGCACGTTCTGCGTCTCGGTCACCTTGAGCGCGGTCGGGGTGCCGATGAAGGTGTTGCCCGCGATCACATAGTCGCGGCTGCGCGTGTCGCGCCGCTTGGGATATTCCCAGCCGGGATCCTGGGTCGCGTTCCTCCACAGCCGGATCGCCGTCTCATCTCCCTCGAAGCGGTTCTCGGTGATGCGGTTGTCCTGCCCGTGCTCGATGGCGATGGCCTCGGTGTTCCGCGCGAACCGGTTCGCCGCGATCCAGGAATCGAAACTGTAGCCTCCCCACAGGCCATGCGAGCACTCCTCGATGCGATTGCCGTAGAACACGTTCCGGCTGAACGT
>JANPCT010000362.1:0-3573 GCA_031431095.1 Acidobacteriota bacterium
GCATCCCGGCACTTTTCTTGACCACAGGGCTGCACCCGGACTATCACACGCCGGCCGACGACACCGACCGGATCGATTTTGGCAAGCTCACACGCGTCGCCAGGCTCGCGGCGCGCTCGGCGTGGATCGTCGCCGAGAGCCCCGAGCCGGCGTTGCGAAAACGGTAGGATTTTTTCAAAGACAAAGTGACGAATGGCTGAAACGACGCAGACTCCTCCGCTCCCCAACGAACTCCCGGTCATTCCGTTGCGCGGCGCTGTTGTGCTCCCGATGACCGTGGCGCCGCTCGGCGTCAGCCGCGACCTCTCGATCGAGGCGGTGAACAAGGCGCTCGCCGGTGATCGAATGGTCCTCCTGCTGCTGCAGACGAGCGATACCGACACGCCCACGCCGGACGATCTGCATCGCATCGGCACGGTGGCGATCGTCCGGCAGATGGCCAAGGGCCAGACGGGGATGCGCGTCCTCGTCGAAGGGGTGACGCGGGCCCGCGCCGAATTCCTGCAGGTCGAGAAGGGTCACCTCACCGCGCTCATCAAGGCGATGCCGGAAGGCTCCGAGCGATCGCTCGAAATCGACGCGCACGTGCGCCGTCTGCAGGAACTGGTCGACCGCGCGCTGTCGCTCGCGACGGGTTTGTCGCCCGACATCCGCGCGCTGGTCACGTCGCTGGAAGATCCGCTTCGCGTCGCCTACCTGCTCGCGAGCCTCCTCGACATGAAGCCGGAGGACAAACAGAAGCTGCTCGAGGAAGCGAGCGTTTCAGTCAAGCTCGACGCCGTCGCGACGGCGCTCGCCCGCGAGATCGACGTGCTCCAGCTGAAGGACCAGATCGAGTCACGCGCCGAAAAGGAAATGACCGACGCGCAGAAGCAGTACGTGCTGCGCCAGCAGATGAAGGCCATCCAGTCGGAGCTCGGCGAGGGGGACGGCGAAGTCCAGGAGCTCCGCAAACGGATCGCCGAAGCCAACCTGCCCGAGTCCGTCGCCCTCGTCGCGAATCGGGAGGTCGACCGTCTCGAACGGATGACTCCCGCGGCGCCGGAATACCAGATGATCCGTACCTATCTGGATTGGATCCTGGAGGTGCCGTGGCAGAAACGGACCGAGGATCGCCTCGACCCGGTGGAGGCGCGTCGCGTCCTCGACGAGGACCATTACGATCTCGACAAGGTCAAGGAACGGATCGTCGAGTACCTGGCCGTGCGCAAGCTGAAGGGGGACATGAAGGGTCCCATCCTCTGCTTCGTCGGGCCGCCCGGCGTCGGCAAGACGTCTCTGGGTCAATCCATCGCGCGGGCGATGAACCGCAAGTTCGTGCGCATCTCGCTCGGCGGCGTCCGTGACGAGGCGGAAATCCGGGGCCACCGGCGGACGTACATCGGATCGATGCCCGGCCGCCTGGCACAAGCGCTCAAGACCGCCGGCTCGTCGAACCCCGTGCTGATGCTGGACGAGATCGACAAGGTCACGGTCGGCGTCCAGGGCGACCCGGCCGCGGCGCTGCTCGAGGTCCTCGACCCGGCGCAGAATCATGCGTTCAGAGATCACTACCTCGAGGTGCCGATCGATCTCTCCAAGGTCCTGTTCATCGCCACGGCAAATCAGCTCGGCACCATTCACCCGGCGCTGCTCGATCGGATGGAGATCATCCAGTTGAGCAGCTACACGGAGGAGGAGAAGGTGCATATCGCCAAGATGTACCTCGTCCCCCGCCAGCGGGAGGACCACGGCCTCACGATCGCGCAGCTGACCATCGAGGACGCTGCGCTGCGGCGGGTGATTTCTGAGTACACGCGCGAGGCGGGGGTCCGCTCGCTGGAGCGCCAGGTCGGCGCGATCGCGCGAAAGGTTGCCGCCAGGGTGGCAACCACCGCTTCATTCACCGGCCATGTGACAGCGGCCGATGTCCCGGTTTATCTCGGGCCGGCGCGCTTCCGGTCCGAAGGGGCCTTCAGGCTGTCGCGGCCGGGCGTCGCGACGGGGCTGGCGTGGACCGAGGTGGGCGGCGACGTCCTCTATATCGAGGCGGTGCTGCTGCCGGGCGGCAACGGCCACCTCACGCTCACCGGGCAGCTCGGGAGCGTGATGCAGGAGTCGGCACGCGCCGCAGTCAGCCACGTGCGGCAGATGTCGGCGTCGCTCGGCATCGCGGTGGAGACGCTCAGCAAGCACGATCTGCACATCCACGTTCCCGCGGGGGCGATCCCGAAGGACGGCCCATCGGCCGGCGTGACAATGGCCACGGCGATCGTGTCGGCCGCGCGCGGCGTGCCGGTGCGGGCGGACGTGGCGATGACCGGCGAAATCACCTTGTCCGGCCTGGTACTCCCGGTCGGCGGCATCCGCGAAAAAATGCTGGCGGCACGCAGCCACGGCATCAGGACGGTCATCATTCCGCAGGCGAACATGCAGGACCTCCAGGAACTGCAGGACGAAGTTCGCAACGACATGACCTTCGTGCCCGCCTCGGCGCTGGAAGACGTCCTGAGGGTTGCGCTGCCCGCGGTGGCGGCACACCTGGACAGTGGAGCCGCCTCGTCCGGCCCGGCTGCCGCGGCCGCGGCGGCCGGCAGTCAATAGCCGCAAGCGCCGATTGGCAGTCGTCGCCTTCTTCATCAGCGGTCATGGTTTCGGGCATGCGTCGCGCCAGGTCGAGATCGTCAACGCCCTGGCGCGCCGGCGCCCCGACGTGGAGATTTTCCTTCGCACATCGGTACCGCGGTCGCTGCTGGAACGCTCGCTGACCACGCCCTTCCTTCTCGACGACCGTCCCGTCGACGCAGGTCTCGTGCAGATGGACAGCATCCGGCTCGACGCCGCCGCCTCGATTGCGCGGGCGCGCGAGTTTCATCAGACCCTCGACGCCCGCGCGGCAGCCGACGCCGCCATCCTCCGGCATCGTGGCGCAGTCCTGGTCGTGTCCGACGCACCGGCGTCAACATTGTCCGGGCGGCGCAGACCGCGACGCTGAAGGCGGCGCGTCCCGGCGTTCCGCTGGAAGCGCTCGACGCCGCGGCCCGAAAGGTGATCGTCGATGCGGGCTACGGCCCCGGCTTCACGTTCTTCTCACACCGTGTCGGCCACGGCATGGGCATGGACGGTCACGAGTGGCCGTATCTGGTCCGCAACAACATGTTCGGATGGGAGAAGGCCCTCACGCTGCAGCCGCACATGACGTTCAGCGACGAGCCTGGCGTCTACATTCGCGGGGAGTTCGGTGTCCGGCTTGAAGACGATCTGCACATCACGGAGGATGGCGCGGAGCTGTTCACGCCGCAGTCGGAGTCGTTGGAAAAGCCGTTCTGAGATGGCCGATCAGTTGGACGCGGTCACGAGCGCCGAAGCTGTTACTTGACGCAGGTGACGAGCGACCAGATTTTGGGCCAGTTCACCTTTTCGATCGACACCGGCTCGAGGTCGGACTGCGCGAGGAACGCGGGGAGGTCGAGATCGGACTTGAAGCCGATGTGTATGGTGGCGGGCGAGATCAGGCGTTCGACTCGGGAGAGAAACTGGTTCGGGCTGAGGAAGTGGTTCAAGAAGACGATGCGGCCGCCGGGACGGCAGACG
>JANPCT010000363.1:0-7432 GCA_031431095.1 Acidobacteriota bacterium
GAGCTCCTGCCCTAGCGCCGGCGGGCGCTCTTCGTGGCGCTCTTCTTGACGCTCTTCTTGGCGCCCTTCTTCGCGGCCGCCTTCTTCGCCGCCGCCTTCTTCGGGGCCGCCTTCCTGGCGGCGCCCTTCTTCGCGGCCCCGCGCGCGGGTGTCACGGTGTTTGTCGCCGCCCTGCGGCCCCGGCCGGCGGCAACCTTCACCCGTCGTGCGGCCACCCCCACCTGCCGCTTCAGCTTCTTGACGGCGCGCTTCACGGTCCGCTTCACCGCCCGGCGGGCCTGGGCCGGGACCACGCGCTCGATCGCGCCTGAAGCCGTTTCCGTCACGGCGGCAGCGCTCTCCACCGCCTGTGCCGTGGCCTCGGTCCGCAACCGCGAGGCCGCCGCGGCGGTTTCGGCCGCCGTCTTCATCACCGTGCCCAGCGCGCCGCCGACAATCTCGGCTGACCGCGTCAGCATGTCGTCATTCTTGTCCCGCTCATCTGCCATTCCGACCTCCCGGAAGCGTTAAGACGAGCTGGATGATACCGGATCTGGGGAATTGATCGCATGCGCCCTCGGGAATCGGATAAGTTTTAACGGGGTGGGCTACGAGTACGAGACAGCGGCTCTGAACGCTCTCGCCGGGCATGGCCTGGTGCCCTGCACCAACAGCGACCCGGCCCGCGTGCGTGACGCGTTGAGCGATCTGTATCGCTTCGAGATTCGCCGCCTCAAGCAACGCTTTGTCGCGGGCCAGATCGCCAAGGCCGACTACGCGCCGCAGGTGATTGCACTGCGGCGGCGCTACTGGCTGCTGTCGGTGCCCGTGCACCTCTGGGCCAAGCCGGCACGAATGGCGACTGACGAATGGCATTGGCGATTGCCGATTGGCGATTGATGATTGGCAATTGACGACTTACGATGAGCCACTGACGAGCGACCACATGACGATGAACGACCCACGAGCAACCAGAAACCACGAACTCCCCACATGGCTGACTTCGAAAAACTAGGCGTCTTCTACCTCGGGCGCGAAACCGATCCCTCGGGCAAGGTTCCCGGTGAACCGGTGCTCTACGATTCGCGGCACCTGGTCACCCACGCCCTGTGCGTTGGCATGACCGGCAGTGGCAAGACCGGTCTGTGCCTCTCGCTGATCGAGGAGGCCGCCATCGACGGCGTCCCGACGATCGCCATCGATCCGAAGGGGGATCTGTCCAATCTGCTGCTGACATTTCCGAAGCTTGCCGCCGAAGACTTCCGGCCGTGGATCGACGAGGACGAAGCGCGCCGCGCCGGCCTCTCGCCCGATGACTTCGCCGCGCAGCAGGCGAAGACCTGGAAGCAGGGCCTTGCCGACTGGGGGCAGGACGGCGCCCGCATCGAGCGTCTCCGCGCCGCCGCGGAGTTCGCTGTCTACACCCCTGGCAGCAATGCCGGACTCCCGCTGTCGATCATGTCGTCGTTCAGCGCGCCGCCAGCGGGCAGTGATGCCGAGGCGATGTCCGACCGCGCCTCCACCACCGCGATGGGACTGCTCACGCTCGCCGGAGTCGACGCCGACGTTCGCGGTCGCGAGCACACCTTCGTGTCCGCGTTGCTCGCGCAGAGCTGGAAGACGGGACGCGATCTCGATCTCGCCGGGATCATCCAGGGGATCCAGTCGCCGCCGTTTGAAAAAGTCGGCGTGCTCGACGTCGACGCCTTCTATCCCTCGAAGGATCGCTTCACGCTGGCGACGAAGCTCAATGCGGTGCTCGCCTCTCCCGGCTTCGAACAGTGGCTCGACGGTGAGCCACTCGATGCCGGCCGCCTGCTCTACGGCCCCACGGGTAAACCTCGCGTGTCGATCATTTCGATCGCGCACCTGGACGATGCGCATCGGATGTTCTTCGTGGCGCTGCTCCTCAATGAAATCGTCGCGTGGATGCGGCGCCAGAGCGGCACGAGCAGCCTGCGCGCGATCGTCTACATGGACGAGATCGCCGGCTATTTTCCACCCGTCGCGAATCCTCCCGCCAAGGCGCCGTTGCTGACGCTCCTGAAACAGGGGCGCGCGTTCGGTATCGGCGTGGTGCTCGCGACGCAGAACACGGTCGACCTCGACTACAAGGGGCTCGGCAACACGGGTACGTGGTTTCTCGGCCGCCTGCAGACCGAGCGCGACAAGGCGCGGGTCCTCGACGGCCTCGAAGGCGCCGCCGGCGGTTCGCTCGATCGCGCCGCGGCGGACCAGGCGCTGTCGGCGCTGAGCAAGCGCGTGTTCCTGCTGCACGACGTCCATGCCGGCGCGCCGATCACCTTTCAGAGCCGCTGGGCGATGTCGTACATGCGCGGCCCGCTGTCGCGCGATCAGCTTCGCGCATTGACCGCGAAAACCGCCGCTGCGGCCGAGCCCATCGCGCCAGGGCCGCCGCTGCTGCCGCGCGCCCCACGACCAGACGCGGCGGCGCCCCAAACCGCATCGTCTGGGGCGCCGGTGCTGGCGCCAGGCATCCAGCAATACTTCCTTCCCTCGACATCTCCGAGGCCGCACTATGCGCCCGTGGCGCTCGGGATGGCGCGTGTGACGTTCGTCGATGCGAAAATGAAAATCAACGAGACGCGCGACATCGTCGCCGCCGCGCCAATCGGCGCGGGGGCGGTGCCGGTCGACTGGGCGCAGGCAGAGGTGCTCGATCTGTCACCCGCGGATCTGGAAACGGCGCCGTCAGAAGGATCGACGTTCGCGGCCTTGCCGAAGGCGGCCGGCATGCCGAAGAACTACACGGCCTGGCAGAAGTCCTTCGTCACCTGGGTCAGCGGATCCCAGACCCTCGACCTCCATCGTCATGCGGGGTTGAAACTGACGTCCGGCGCGGGCGAGACGGAACGCGATTTCCGGATCCGGGCGCAGGACGCGCAGCGCGCCGCACGCGATGCCGACGTCGAGAACGTCCGCCGCCGCTTCGCGGAGAAGCGCGCCCGACTGGAGGAGAAGTTGCGGCGCGCCGAACAGGGTGTATCCCGCGAGCAGGAGCAGGCGTCGGCCGCCAAGGTGCAGACCGCGGTGTCGATGGGGGCGACGGTGCTGGGCGCGCTGTTCGGCAGTAAGACGCTCAGCATGAGCACCCTTGGACGGGCCACCACCGCCGCGCGCGGCGTGGGACGCGCGTCGAAGGAACAAGACGACGTAAAACGCGCCGGCGAGAATGTGGAGATCGCACGCAAGGCGCTCGAGGAACTCGACGCGACGATTGAGGAGGAGGCGAAGGGCATCGCCGCACGCTACGACGCCGCCGCCTCCGTGATCGAATCGGTCTCGATCGTGCCCAAGCGCGGACAGGTCATGGTTCAGGCCGTTGCGCTCGGGTGGCGGCCGGACTGACACGTTGAATGACCCGCGACGGCCGCGTCACCGCGACTGACGGCAGCGTCGGGAGAGCTATGCGCCGGGCGAGTGGAGAGCCGCGGCGAGGGGGCATGGGCCTGCCGCATCGATTTGCGCCAGCTTGTCGAGGAAGGCGTCAACCCACGGCTCCGGACGCCGCGCCTCCGAAAGAACGTGCGGAAAACTGGTGACGCCGGACGCGTCGAACAGCGTCGTGAGCTGCGGGCGCGTCAACTGGCGAAGCAGTGTCAGCGCGAACTGGCGTCCCTCTTCCGAGATCTGCCGGTCTGGAAACGTCGCCCCATCGAACGGCAGCATCTTCATGCTCACCCGGCACGACGATGCGTCGACCCACACCGGCAGCTGACGCCAGTTCAATAAATCCATCCGCTTCGGCCCGAAGGACGCGCCAAGATCCTGGAGCATCGCGAGCGGCGCCGCGCACGAACCATCGGCTCGCTCACTGGCAGGAGGGCAGACCAGCCGCTGGTTCGGACCCTTGTTGTCCCAGTGGGCGAGCAGCATCGCCACGAGACGAAGAGCATCGACATGCGCCGCAGAGGATCCGCCGGCGCGTGGATCGAGCTTGTCCAATTCGTGAAAGCTCCAGCCCTGATCGTCTTCCGCCTCGATCTTCCGGCCCTCGAAGGGACGCTCGATCGCGACATGCTCGAACGTGACGACACGATCCGCAGCGGCCCCCTGCAGGCAGACGGCCTCCGGTCCTCCCTTTTTCAGGCATTGCAGCGCCACCTGGGGAAGTGGCGGACACCCCGTGCAGCGGACACTGTGCACGCGGTACATGCGATCGGTAGGAAATCCGAGCGCGGCGAGGAGGCGCGTCGACGCGATCTCTGACGGAATCTCGCCGTTCGGTTCGCCGTACTTCACCTTGATGGTGTCGCCGCCCTCCAGGGTGCAGTAGAACTTCGGCGTGGCCCCTCCGGCAGTCTTGGGCGTGAACGTGCAAGTGACGTCAGCCGTCGCAGCGAATCCGTCGGCGCCCGGCGGATTGACACCGAGGTCGGCCTTGCCAATGGGCACCTTGGATCCGACCCAGACCCTGGCCGATGCGAGTGCGGCCTCGCGCTGTGAAATCGACACGCCATGTTTCTTGGCAGAGGCTTCCGGCGGCGGCGTGTGATTCCGACACCCGGAGGCGGCGATCGCCAGAAACAATGCAGCGGTTCCGCGCCGGCACGGGCCGAAGGTTCGCACGCCGCCCATCTCAGCAATGTGCACGCCAACTCGACGGCAGCGGCTGCGTAAACCCTGCATCGTCTTCTGGTGTCTCCGCTCTCGTGCTGTCCGGTGCCTCTTGGCCCGTCGTTCCCGCATGCTATCGTTAGCGCCCGAATGATTATCCGGTCAGGCGCGGTTACGGCAGGCGCGCTGTTGATGTTGAGTCTTGCCTCCTGCTCGCCAAAACAGATGGCGCTCAACCGGATGGCGTCAGCGCTCGCGTCCGCAAGCTCGGTTTATGAGACCGACAACGACCCGGAGTTCGTGCGCGTGGCGGCGCCGTCGACGTTGAAAACGGTCGAGATGCTGCTGACGCAGTCGCCGAACCATCCCGAACTGCTGCTGACAGCGTGCAGCGGGTTTACTCAGTATTCTTACGCCTTCCTCCACGTGGAGTCCCAGGTCAGGGCCGCCGATGCGTCGGCGGCGAGCGATTTACGGACACGGGCGGACAAAATGTACCAGCGGGCTCGAGGTTACTGCCTGCGCGGCCTTCAGCTCAGGCATCCCTCTCTCACGGCGACAGCCCTCACCGCGGACGCCAGATTGGCGCTGAAGGCGACGACAGCCGCCGATGTGCCGCTTCTGTACTGGACCGCTGCGGCGTGGGGAGCTGAACTCGCGCTGGCGCCATCGCGACTCACGCGCGTGGCCGAGCTCGCGGGTGTGCGCGCCCTGTTGAATCGCGCCAAAGCACTCGATGACACGTGGGGCCAGGGTGCGATTTATGAAGGATTGATCGCATTCGATGGGTTGCCGCCGCTGCTCGGCGGGTCGCCGGGCGCGGCCCGTGCCGACTTCGACAAGGCGATGGAACTATCGGATCGGAAGTCGGTGTTCGCCTACGTCGCGTTGGCCGAGACGATCAGCGATCCTGCGGAGAAGAGGCGTCTGCTGGAGCGGGCGCTCGCGGTGGACGTGAGCACCATCGTGTCGCGCCGGCTGACGAATCTCATCGCGCAGCGATATGCTCGCGCACTGTTGAACGCTGCTCGCTGAGGGCGACAGCGTGCCCGTTGACACTCTGATAGTCGTAGAGCACCTCCAGTTGCGCGGTGCCGACGAACTTGACCTTGGCGGTCGTCTCGGTCGCTACCGGCACGCGGACGCCGCCGATGCGGGCGTAACGCCGGACGATGTTGACGAGGCTGGTCCAGAACGACGGATTCTTCGAGAGTCGCCCCTCGACACGAAGAAGATCGCCGCCGTCGTTGAGGACGGCGTGACCGTCGACGAGCATCGCATCGTGACGCCGCGGCCTGATCTGCACCACCCGCGCGCCGTCGCCGTCGCGGCCGGCCTCGCTGAACTCGTAGTTGTCGGGCGTCAGCTCAGACTTGCTGCCGTCGCCTTTGTTGAGCATCTCCTGCTCGCGCGCCAGGATAGGGCGGAGGACCTTGCCCCGCGCCACGTCCGAGCCGCGCTCGGACACGATCTCATAGGTAAAGCGTCCGTCCCTCAATTCGGTCCAGGCATCGAGCCAGGCCTCGTACTTGCCGTTTTCGCTGGTCGTATGCATGCGCCGGAAGGCGCGATATTGATGCAGCGGTTGTTCGCTGCGCAAGGACAGGTTGGTCGCAGCGGTTGCCGCGAGAGCGCCCTCACGGGCCGGCAAGCCGGCTGAGCCTGCCAGAAGTGTGAACGTGACCACCCAGAATGTTCGCATCTCCCAACCTCGGGCCTCCGTATCGCAAGAAGCGTGCTCAGAGGCGCGCCCCCGATCAGCTGGGATGATCTCTGCGATCGTGTCGAGGCCGCTAGAACGTCAAAAGGACCTAGCCAGTGATCAGCTTGCGGAGAGAGTCGAGGGTGTCGGCTTCGCTCGCCGGCTTGTCCTTCCGCCAGCGGAGCATTCGCGGGAAGCGGACCGCGATCCCGCTCTTATGACGTGACGAGGAGGCGATCGCCTCGAAGCCGAGCTCGAATACCTGCACCGGTTCGACGGCGCGGACCGGGCCGTGGCGCTCGATGGTGTGACGCCGAATCCACTTGTCGGCCTCTTCGATCTCGGCGTTCGACAAGCCCGAGTATGCCTTGGCCACCGGCACCAGTTGGCCCTGATCCCAGACTCCGAAGGTGTAGTCGGTGAGCAGGCTCGCCCTGCGGCCGTTGCCGGGCTGCGCATAAATGAGCACCGCATCCACGGTGAAAGGGTCGATTTTCCATTTCCACCAGGCACCCTTGCGCCGGCCCACGCCATATCCCGAATCGCGACGTTTCAGCATGAACCCTTCGACGCCGCGCTCGCGCGATTGCTCACGCAGCCCGGCCAGTACCTGCCACGACCCGGCGTGCACTTCCTCCGACAGCCGCACCACGCCGCCCGGTATGAGCCTCGCGAGCGACTGGCGCCGTTCTGAGAGCGGCGTCTCTCGCCTGTCGATCCCGTTCAGCTCGAGAAGGTCATAGACCACGAAGACGACGGGGACTGTGCGCATCATCTGCGCGACGAGCTTCTGACGGCCGATCCGCTGCTGGAGAGCGGAGAAAGGCATGGGGCGGCCGTCCGCAAAGGCGAGGACCTCACCATCGAGGACCGTGCCGTCGGGGAGATGGGTGGCCGCCGCCGCGATTTCGGGGAACCGATGGGTGATCAGCTCCTCGCCTCGTGACCACAGCCACGCCTCGCCGCGCCGGCGCACCAGCTGGGCGCGGATCCCGTCCCACTTCCACTCGACCAGCCAGCTCTCGAGATCCCCCAGCGCATCGGGCGCGCCCTCGAGCGGCGACGCAAGAAAGAAGGGGTACGGTTGCGATGGATCGGCCTCGCCGGCCCGCGGCGATACGACCGACGAGAACCACGCGGCGGACGGCATCCAATCGCCCATCAATCGCGCCG
>JANPCT010000364.1:0-3493 GCA_031431095.1 Acidobacteriota bacterium
GCTTCATCGCGCGGACGAGATCGGCCTTCAAAATCTCGAGCGCGCGTGCCACACCGGGACCGCCAGCGGCTCCCAGCCCGTACGCGTAAGCACGCCCGATGAGGACCGCTCGCGCGCCGAGACAGAGAGCCTTGGCGACGTCGCCGCCGCGGCGGACGCCACTGTCGAGCAGCACTTCGGTGCGTCCTCCCACCGCCGCGACCACCTCCGGCAACACGCGGATCGTTGCCGCGACGCCGTCGAGCTGCCGTCCGCCGTGGTTGGAAACGACCACCGCGTCAGCCCCTTCGTCAACGGCACGCCTCGCATCGTCGCCCGTGTGCACGCCTTTGATGATGACCGGTCCTTTCCAGATCTCACGGATCCAGCCCAGGTCCTTCCAGGTCACCGTCGATTGCTCGAGTGCGAGCCCGACGTCGGCGTAGGGCATCGGACCCTCGGCCAGCATGACGTTGGGGAAACTCATGAGACCGCCGTCGCGGAAGAAGCCGGCGAGCCAGCCGGGCTTCGCCATGAACTGCCCGACGTAGGGCAGCATCGGGACGACGCGTCGTGTCAGCAGTTCCTTCGCGCCGTTGCGAAGATCACGCTCGCGCAAACCCGCCACCGCGGTGTCGATCGTCAGGATCAGCGCCGAGTAGCCGGCGTCCTGGGCACGCTGCACGGTCTTGCTCGCGACGTCGCGGCCGCCACACAAATACAGCTGATACCACGCCGGGCCGCCGGTGGATTTTTTGACATCCTCGAGCCGGCATCCGGATAGCGTCGAGAGTGAATAGATCGTGCCCGCCGCGCCGGCGACCGACGCGGCGATCTCCTCGCCCCTCGGCCAGAACATGCGGCTGCTGCCGACCGGCGCGAGGATGATCGGCATGGACAACGGCGTTCCGAGCACGGTGGTGCGAAGATCGGGCGGCGGCGTCTCGACCGCGCAGCGCGGCCTGAAGGTCACGTCCTCGAACGCGCGGGTGTTCTCGCGCAACGTCACTTCGCCGTCCGCGCCGCCATCGATGTAGTCGAACACCGAGCGGGGGAGCCGCCGCTTTGCGGCGATGCGCAGGTCCTCGATATTGGTAAATGCCACGGTCGGTGATTCTCTCACGGCAGCGCTCGATACGGATCCAGGGATCGCTTCGAGCAGAGTTGTATGATGCGGCGTGCCCTGGATCCAGGTCTACGACCCGCTCGGCAGTCCCTGGCTGAGTACGGCGGCGGCGGCGCTGCCGATCGTGCTCCTCCTTGGCGCGCTGGGCTTCCTCGAGTGGCGGGCGCATCGCGCGGCGCTGCTCGGCCTGGTCTCGGCGCTCGCGACCTCCGTCCTCGTCTTCGGCATGCCGCTCGGCGCCGCCTCGGCGACCGCGGTATACGGCGCCGCCTACGGTTTCCTGCCGATTGGCTGGATCGTCCTCAATGCCGTTTTCCTCTATAGCCTGACCGTGGCGACCGGCCAGTTCGAGATCCTGAAGGGCTCGGTCGGCCGGCTCTCCGGCGACCGCCGCATCCAGGCCCTGCTGGTCGCCTTCTCGTTTGGCGCGTTTATCGAGGGGGCATCGGGATTCGGTACTCCAGTGGCCATCTGCTCGGCCCTGCTGATCGGTCTCGGCTTCACGCCGCTCTATGCCGCCGGACTATCGCTCATCGCCAATACGGCCCCGGTCGCGTTCGGCGCCATCGGGACGCCGATACTGACGCTCGCGGCAGTGACCGGCATCCCCGCGACCACCATCGGAATCATGGCCGGACGCCAGCTCCCGTTCGTATCCCTCATCGTCCCCGCGTGGCTGGTGGTGACGATGAGCGGATGGCGGGGACTGCGGGCGGTGTGGCCGGCCGTCCTCGTCTGCGGCGGCACGTTCGCGATCGTGCAATTCGCGTGGAGCAATTACATTGGCGTCGAGCTGGTCGACATTGCCGGCGGTCTCGCGTCGATCGGGGCGCTCGCGATGCTCTGCCGGGTCTGGCGCCCGGCGGATGCGTGGGAGTCCAGCGATGTGGCGGCGCCTGTCGATCGCGAGGCCGTTGCGCCGGCCTCGTCGACGCCGCCGGCCGGCCCCGTGGCGCGCGCGTGGATGCCGTGGATCTTTCTCAGCATCGCGGTGATCCTCTGGGGGCTGGCGCCGGTGAAGGCCTTCCTCAACCAGGGAGCCCTCGCGCCATCGTGGAAGGTTCCGCTCCTCCATCGCATGGTCTATCGTGACTACCCGGTCGTGACCGCGCCGGTGGATCGCGCCCGGATTGCCGACGCCACCTACAGGAACGAACGGGCCGAAGCCGCGCAGCTCACGGTGAACTGGGCCTCGGCGACCGGCACCGCCATCCTGCTTGCCGCCATTGCCAGCGCGCTCTACCTGCGCATTTCGCTGGCGCAGTTCCTCACCGTCGCGGCGTCCACCTTCCGGCAGATGCGCGCCCCGCTTGCGACGATCATGCTGATGCTCGCGCTTGGTTTCGTAACACGGTTCGGCGGCACCGACGCGACACTCGGTCTCGCCTTCACGCGAACGGGCTGGCTGTATCCGTTTTTCGGAACGCTCCTCGGCTGGCTTGGTGTCGCGCTCACCGGGTCCGACACCAGTTCGAACGTCCTGTTCGGCAGCCTGCAGAAGATCACCGCCCAGCAACTCGGCTTCAATCCGGTGTTGATCGTCACCGCCAACAGCACCGGCGGCGTCATGGGAAAGATGATCGACGCCCAGAGCATCGTCGTCGCGACCGCCTCGACCGGGCAGACAGGCCAGGAAGGACGCATCCTGCGGTTCGTCTTCTGGCACAGCGTGGCCCTGGCCGCGATCATGGGGATCATCGTCATGCTGCAGGCCTACGTGTTTCCGTGGATGGTTCCGTGAGGCTGCATCTCTTCGAGCTCGAGGATCAGTCCTGGTTCCCTGCGGCCGTTCGCGATCTGGCCACCGACTATCTCCAGTTCATACAGACACGGATGCGGATCGACAGGGCGATGTCGCCGCTGGTTCGCCGCGTGCTGGAGCGAAGCGCGGCGACGCAGATCCTCGATCTCTGTTCGGGCGGGTCGGGTCCGTTGTTGCTGCTCGTGCAAGATCTGGCTGACGGCGGCATGCCGATTCATGCGACGCTCACCGATCTCTTCCCCAACATCCCGGCGTTCGCGAAGATCGCTGCCGCGTCCCGCGGATTGATCGGATTTGAGCCCTCGCCCGTGGATGCGCGACGGGTACCGGCTCACCTCGAGGGCGTGCGGACCATCTTCAACGGCTTTCACCACTTCCGGCCGGCCGATGCCCGGTCCGTGCTGCACGCCGCAGCGTCGGCGCGCAAACCGATTGCAATTGTCGAAGTCTCGGAGCGCTCGTTTCGCACGCTGCCGGTCCTTCTGACGCCGCTGGTGGTGTGGCTGGTGACACCGTTCATGCGCCCCTTTCTCTGGCGCCGCCTGTTCTGGACCTACCTGCTGCCCCTGGTGCCCCTCACCTGCCTCTGGGACGGCATCGTCTCGCAGCTTCGGGCGTATACGAGC
>JANPCT010000365.1:0-3657 GCA_031431095.1 Acidobacteriota bacterium
TCGACGACATCGCCGTGATGGTGGCGCGCGCGCTCGAGACGACCCGGCTGCGCCGCGAGGTGAAGCAGTTCCGCGCCAACGAAGCGCGTCCGTATAGCCTCCGCGCCATCGTCGGCGAATCGGCGCCGATGGATAGTTTGCGTCAGATGGTGGCGAAAGTGGCCAGCAGTCCCGCGTCGACGGTGCTGCTGACCGGCGAACGCGGCACCGGCAAGGATCTCGTCGCCAAGACCATTCACTACAGCAGCGACCGCGCCTCGCGGCCGTTCATGAACATCACCTGCTCGGCATTGCCGGAGCAGCTGCTCGAAAGCGAGCTCTTCGGACACGAGCGCGGCGCGTTTACCGACGCCCGCATGCAGAAGCGCGGCCTGCTGGAGAGTGCGGATGGCGGCACGGTCTTCCTCGACGAAATCGGGGAGATGGTTCCGGCACTGCAGGCGAAGCTGCTGCGCTTCCTCGAGGAGAAGAGCTTCAAGCGCGTCGGTGGCGCCTCCGATATCCGCGTCGACGTCCGCGTCGTCGCCGCGACGAACCGCAACCTGGACGAGCAGGTCGCCAAAGGCGGTTTTCGGAGCGACCTGTTCTACCGGCTCAACGTCCTCCCGATCAGGCTGCCGGCGCTGCGCGAGCATGCCGACGACGTCGCCGCGCTCGTGGACTTCTTCGTCGACTCGTTCAACGTCGAGTTCAAGAAGCGGATCACGGGCGTCAGTCCGGCAGCCGCCGCACTGCTCAAGGGCTACGGCTGGCCCGGCAACGTGCGCGAGCTGCGCAATGTCGTCGAGCGCGCGATGCTGCTTGGCGAAGGGACCCGGCTCGAGGTGCACGACTTCGGAGCGCTCAAGACGGGGGCCGCCGCCGGCGATCCGTTCGATCTCCCGGCCGGGGGGATTGATCTCGAGGATGTCGAACGCAGCCTGGTGATGCAGGCGCTGAAGCGGTCGGGCGGCAACCAGACCAAGGCCGCGGCCCTGCTCGGACTCAACCGCGATCAGATTCGCTACCGCGTCGAAAAATTCGGGCTGTCGGTGGCGCCGTAATCACGAATGTCGCCCGACAATCCCGTACGGCTCCTGGAACAGCTGCGCTACGCGCTCGACCAATCGGCGATCGTCGCCGTGACCGACCATCAGGGCGTCATCACCTACGTCAACGACAAGTTCTGCGAGATCTCCAAGTACTCGCGCGACGAGCTGCTCGGCCAGGATCACCGCATCATCAATTCCGGCCACCATTCGAAGGAGTTCATCCGCGAACTGTGGCGGACGATCGCGCAAGGACGGATCTGGCGCGGCGAATTGCGCAACCGGGCCAAGGACGGATCGATCTACTGGGTCGACACCACCATCGTCCCCCTGTTGAACGAGCACGGGAAGCTTCGGCAGTACATTGCGATCAGAAGCGATATTACGGGGCGCAAAGCGATCGAACAGCGGCTGCTGGATCAGACCGCCCTCGCGCAGCTCGGACAACTCGCGGCGGTGGTGGCGCACGAAGTCCGCAATCCGCTCGCCGGCGTGAAGGGATCGCTGCAGGTGCTGCGCTCGCGCCCCGCGATCGAGCCGGACGACAAACGCGTGATCGAGGCGATGATCGCCCGGATCGACGTGCTGAACGCCAAGGTCGGTGACATCCTGCGCTTCGCCCGGCCGCGCGCCGCGGTCATCGAAGTGGTGGGTCTGGGTGCGGTGCTGCGCGACGCAGCCGCCAGTGCCGAAGCCGCGGCCAGCGGCTCGAATCCTGGTATCCGGCTGTCCGCCGTCGATACTGCGGTGCGGGCGGATCGTGAAATGCTGCGAGAGATCCTGCTGAACGTCTTGCTGAACGCGTGCCAGGCGGGATCGTCAGCACCGATCGAGGTCGTTGTCACCGAGGACGGCAACCTGTGCCGCATCGACATCGCCGACCGCGGGGTAGGCCTGGGCTCGGCGGATCCCGAGCGGCTGTTCGAGGCGTTTCACACGACCAAGACGAGCGGCACCGGACTCGGGCTGGCGATCGTGCGGCGGCTGCTCTCGCTGCAAGGGGGAACCGTGACGCTCGTCGCGCGTGAAGGCGGCGGCACCGTCGCCAGTCTGACGCTGCCGGGCGCAGGTCCCGCGGGTTAACGCTGCCCGAGCCGCCACGGGTCCGACAGCGATCTCGGCGGCTGGTCCGGTGCGCGGCTGCGATCGAGCCGCACCACCATCGTGTCAAGCTGCCGGCGCCGGCTCACCCATCGCGTTAACGAAGCATGACGAGCAGCATGCGGACAGGCTCCGCCGCGTCGAGCGCGTGCGGTACGTCGGCCGGCATGCGCACCACCGTTCCCGGTGTCGCGCGTACCGGGACGCCGCCGACCGTGAGCGTGAGCGTTCCCGAGAGCACGAGCACGAGCGCTTCGAACGGCGAGGTGTGCTCGGTCAATCCCTGTCCCGCGTCGAACGCGAACAGCGTCGCATTGCCGCCGCCGGTCTTCGCGAGAATGCGGCTGGCGATGCCATGAGCGGTGGGCGTGACCAGGGCGTCGAGCCGGTGTGCCTCGGCAGGCGGAAGTTGTGGGGCGGCCATCGTGGAGTCTCCTGGGGGAAAATGTGAGCCTCAGCGGTAGCGGAACGCCGCCTCGTAAATCACGGGCCCTCCGCCGGCCAAGGATCCCGGTGCGCGGCGGTTGTACTCGCTGAGCGGGACAGCGGGGTCGAGGCTGAAGCCCGCGGCCGCCATCTCGGCCACCAACTGCTCCTCCGTCAAGAAGCACTGCCGCTCCCCGGAGAACTGCGTGAACACGAACGGCTCGCCGGCGACCGGTGCCGCGCCGGCCGGCAGCGTGTGCCGTGAAAACGTGAAGACGAACAGCGCGGCGCCCGGCGCGGCGACGCGCGCGGCTTCGCGCACGCTCTGCCGGAAGCGCGCCGACGAATGGGCGAGGTTCCAGACCCCATGCGCGACGATTAGATCGATCGTGCCGTCAGCGACAGGCAGCGCGTCCATCGCGGCGCGGACGAACAGCGCCCGCGTTGCTTCGTTGTCCTGCTGCAGCCGGCAGGCCGCCGCCGTCAGCATCGGCGCGGACAGGTCCACACCGACGACGTGCCATCCCTGCCGCGCGAGCGGGAGCGCGTTGCGTGCCGCGCCGCAGCCGATATCGAGCGCGTGGCACCCGCGGGCCTTCGCTCGCGCTCCTTCCGCGAAGCGCATCAGCACCGCGTTCGGTTCCGATTGCGCGAATCCGGCAACGGTCGAGGCGTTGCTCCATGATGGTGCGAGTCCGGCCATACCCACGATCAATATGTCACGACCCCGAACGGCATGTCACCTGCGCGCGCATCCAGTGCCGTAGCTTTGGGAAGTGCACCGTGTTCTCAAAGAGCCACGTGCGTGTGCAGGTCGCGCTCGAACGCCTCGAGTTCCGCGACATCCGGCGTTGCCGGCGCCGCGCACTGAACGTATGACGGCGGTCATATCCTCCCAACGCCGCGAGCAGGATACTGGATTCGGACGGCATGGCCATGAAGATTGCTCTCAATCCGACCCATCCGGAGCGCATTTGCTGGGGCTGTGAGCAGCTGTGCAGTGCAGACGATCTGCGGTGTGGCAACGAGGTCGTCCGAGCGATGCACCCGGCCGAGCTCCTCGGGGACGATTGGGTGGAATGGCTGGCGGAGCGCGAGGCAC
>JANPCT010000366.1:0-3174 GCA_031431095.1 Acidobacteriota bacterium
CCGGGCTCATGGCGGCCCGGCAACTGGCGCAGGGCGGGCACGACGTGGTGGTGCTCGAAGAGCACGCTGGCATCGGGGTTCCCACACACTGCACGGGCCTCCTCGGTCTCGAGGCCTTTTCCGAACTCGACATTCCCCGGCACACCATCCTCGACACCACGCACGCGGCGCGATTCATCGGCCCGGACGGCACCTCCGTCGTCGTCGATGCCGAGCGCGTCAATGCGGCGATCGTCGATCGCGCGCGTTTCGATCAGGCGCTCGCCGAATCGTCCATCGCCGCCGGCGCCGAGCTGCGCAGCAATGCCCGCGTCCGCACGATTGCCATCGGACCCGCTGGCGTGACGGTCCTGGCCGACGGAGACGCCGCCCCGATCGAGGCACGCGCGTGCGTGCTGGCGTGCGGCGCCAACTATCGCTTCAATCGTCAACTCGGCCTCGGTGTCCCGCGCGCCTACATGCAGAGCGCGCAGCTCGAACGATCGTTCGCCGGTCCCGACCAGGTCGAGGTCCACCTGGGCCGCGCCATCGCGCCGCGCGGCTTTGCGTGGGTGGTGCCGTTTCGCCGCGACGGTCAGCCGTTCCAACGGCTCGGCCTGATGGCCGAGGCGCGCGCCGGCTCGCTGTTCCGGTCGTTTGCCGGCCAGTTGCGGAGACGGTTCGATCTTTCAGAAGAGGGCTGGCCGGAGCCGCGTCTGAAGATTCTGCCGCTTGGTCCCGTCGCCAGGACCTATGGGAGTCGGGTGCTCGCTGTCGGCGACGCCGCCGGACTCGTCAAGCCGACGACGGGTGGCGGGATTTACTACGGTCTCATCAGCGGACAGTTCGCAGCCGAGACCCTCGACGGCGCCCTCCGCGCGGACGATCTTCGCGAGTCGCGCCTCGGCCAGTACGAAACACGCTGGCGCGATCGCCTCGGCGCCGAAATCCGCATCGGCCTCGCCTTTCGCCTCCTCGCCTCGCGCTTCAACGACCGCGGCATCGATTCCCTGGTGGAACTCGCGCGCATCGACGGCATCATCCCCATGCTGCGCCAGACCGCGGACTTCAACTGGCACCGGCAGTCGGCCCTGGCGCTGATGCGTCATTCGCAATTCCGCCGCATCCTGCTCTCCTCCCTCTGGAGTTGACCCCCATTCCGCCATCCCCTGGAGCCAAGGCCAGGGACGACGCGCGCATCGCGGAAGGGCACTATGCCCGGAAGCAGATTCACTGTCCGAGCCGCGTCGTGGCGTGGAGCCATGGCAGCCGGTTCGACCTGGCGCGGAAGCTGGTTGCCGGGACGGGCGGTCGAAGGCTGCTCGACTACGGCTGCGGCGACGGCACCTTCGTCGCGATGGTCCATGCCGGTTTCGCCGAGGCACGCGGTGTCGATGTCGAACCCGACCAGGTGGAAGGATGCCGCCGCCGCCTCGGCGATCTGTCAGGGGTGAGCTTCGCGATGACGCGCGAACTGGGGCCGGCCGATCACGGTGCCTGGGACGTCGTGACCTGCATGGAAGTGCTCGAGCACTGTCTCGAGCCGGAGCGCCGCCGCATCCTCGACGAGTTGGGTCAGCTCTGCGCCCCCGGCGGCATCGTCGTGATCAGCATTCCGATTGAAACCGGGCCGAGCCTCGTCGGCAAGCAGTTCTTTCGCGCCGTCGCCGGACTGCGCGGCTTCGGCGATTACTCGCATCGCGAACGCTATTCGCCGGTCGAAATGGTGCGCGGCGCCCTGGCGCTGCCGGTGCCCCGCGTCAGCTACGTCGGGCATGGCGCCACCGGCCCGTTCTCGTACTACGGCCACAAGGGCTTCGAATGGCGTGACGTGCAGATTGAGATCGGCGCGCGCCTGTCGATCGAGCAACGGACGTTTTCTCCGCTGCCGTGGGCGGGCGCCGTGCTGAACAGCCAGGTGTGGTTCATCTGCCGCAAGCAGCCGTAAGGAGACGGTTGCGCGGACGCGGTTCTCAGGGACCGGGGTCCTTGAACGGCGGGACCGGGCGCACGGTGCGTGGATTGGTCGGCAGGCTCCGCATCTCGGCGTGCGGCGAAAACCAGTCAGCCAGCCGCAGCTGCCGGCCGCGCTTCTGAGGCAGCAGCTCCTGCAGCCGCTCGATGACGCCGAGCGCGTCGGCCAGCGTCGAGACCACGCCGATGCCGCGACTGGTTGCGTGCTCCCGCGCAGTGGTGTCGGGGGTGCGCTGCATCAAAATGGCCTTGGTCGGCGACGCGCTCACGACCTCGACGCAGTTGATCAACTGATCGTCCACCATCAGATCGAGCCGCAGCGCGTTGGCGGCGTCGCCCCGCGAGCCCGGCACTGTCAACACCGACGGCAGGTAGAAGCCGAATCGCTCGATCCACCACTGGGTCTGAAACTGGACCGAGTCCCCTGACGAGGAGGGGCGCTTGGTCATGAAGAAGACCTCCCACTTCGCCGCTCTGGTAAGGCTGTAGAGCCGCGCGATCTGATCCGGCTCGTAGGGGTCGATTTCCATCCACCAGTTGGGCGTCCTGGCGATGTGTTCCCACACGCGGCGGACGTCCTCCGCCGACAGTGGCGATCGTCCTTGCGGAACACCCTCCAGGTCCAGGTCGTCGACCGCCCGCTTGACCGTGCGGACGGCGGCACCGCGGAAGGCCGCGCGAAAGTTGGCGAGGACGCCGTCGATGTCGAAGCCGAGCCGCAGCGGCATGTCAGGCGTCCGTCCTGACCCTGGTGGCGGAGCGGTGCACGACGATCGCCGCCACGATCGCGGCGAGGACGCCGTTGGCCGGAGTGGCAAGTCCGGTTTCCCAGATGCTCTGGACGGCGACGCCCGCCAGGCTGCAAACCGCCCCGGCGCGCAGGAAGTACATCCCGGAGTCGTCACGCGCGAGTGCGGCGGCCGACTCGCGGACGAAGAGCACGAGCGCTGCGACGACCGGTATCCCGATCAGAAGTCCTCCCTCGGCCGCCAGCTGCAGGTAATGATTGTGGGCGGCGTTGATGCGGAACAACGACGGCGCCTGCTGGCTCGCCAGCATGACCGTCTCGAACGCTCCCGCGCCACAGCCCGTCAACCAGAAATTCTTCACGACCCCCAGCGCCGCTTGCCAGATGCCCACACGGTAGAGCGCCGCTGCGCCGGCGCTTCCGAACCGCTGCAGGATGTCGGTCGGACCGACGCGGATTGCGATGCCCACGAC
>JANPCT010000367.1:0-1950 GCA_031431095.1 Acidobacteriota bacterium
CGGCGCGGCAGCCGCCTGCTGCTGCGCAAAAGCGGCCGTTTGCTCCGGCGTGGGATCGAACGTCATCGGCCACTCGAGCCGGTTGATGCCGGCCTTCGCCGGAACCGTAAGCGTGCGCTTGTTCTGCCCCGAGACGTCGGAGATCTCGAACCGCACCTGGCCGGCCGCGGCCGCACCCAGGTAGTAATTGACGACCGCGTTGCGGGTCGGGTTCTCACCGCGGAAACCCAGCGTGCCGCCGGTGCCCTGCGGCTGGACGCGCAGCCATTGCGTCGCCGTCCGGTTCTCGAACAAGTACGCCTCGGCGGACGTCACCTTGTCGGACAACTGCTGCAGCGGGGTGATGTCATCCATCACCCACAGCCCGCGCCCGTGCGTCGCCGCAATCAGATCGTTGTCGCGCGGATGGATCAGGAGGTCGTGGACCGCGACCGTCGGCATGTTGTTATTCAGCTTCGCCCATGCCTTGCCGCCATCGACCGAATAGAAGACCGCGAACTCCGTCCCCGCAAACAGCAGGTTTGGATTCTTCAGGTCTTCCTTGACGACATAGACGGGACCCATCTCGGGCAGGTTGGTGCTGATGCTCGTCCACGTCCTGCCGTAGTCAGTCGTCCTGAACACGAACGGCTTGAAATGCGCCGCCTCGTGCCCGTCAACCGAGACGTAGGCGGTGCCTTTCACGTGGTGCGATGGTTCGACGCGGCTGATGTAGAGGTCCTTTGCCGGCAGCCCAGGCAGGTTCTTGCCGACCTCCTCCCATCTCGCGCCGTCGTTGCGCGTCACCTGCACGTTGCCGTCATCGGTGCCAACCCAGATCTCTCCCTGCGAGAGGGGTGATTCCATCACGGTCACGATGGTGCCGTAGAACTCGGCGCCGCCGCCCGGATCCTCGTCAGGCGTCAGCCCGCCGGACTTGCGCAGCGTCTTCTCGATGTCGTTCTTCGTGAGATCGGGACTCGCGATGCGCCAGTTGTCGCCGCGATCCGTGCTCTTGAACAGGTGGTTGGCGCCCAGGTAAAGAGTGCGCGGGTTGAACTCGGACAGCACGAACGGCGTGCTCCAGTTCCAGCGGAACGCCCCCATCGTCGCCTGCTGCGGACCGCCGCGTCCGCCGGCGCCGATACCGCCCCCACCGCCGCCGCGGCCGGCGCCGGCACGCTGTCCGGGTGGCGGCGGCGGAAGGGCTTCACCCCAGTTCAGATCCTTCTGCCGCTTCTCGATCTCGGGCGTGATGTAGTCGTCGTAGTTCACGATGTTGACGCCCTTGCGCGGGCGAATCGACTGCGATTGCCGCGTCACCAGATCCGTGCGCTGCACGTTACCGCCGCTCGTCGCCGGCTGCGACTCCGTATAGACCGTTCGCTGGTCGGAGGGATCCATCGCCGCGTGATAGCCGTCGCCTCCACTGGTGTTGACCCAGTCGCTGGTATAGATGGCGCTGGCGCGGGTCGCCGAGGGTCCGCACGAACTGCCGGCGTCCTGCAGGCCACCGCACAGCCAATAGGGTTCGCGCATGTCGGCCGCGACGTCGTAGTACTGCGTCACGTTGAGGTTCTCGAACCGCAGATACGTTTCCCCATCGTCGTGCGTCAGCGCCAGCCCGCCGTCACTGCCGATCCAGAAGCGTTTCTTGTTGTGAGGATCGAGCCAGATGGCGTGCCAGCAGTGCATGCCGCTTGGCGCCGGCGCCGTCGACGGCGCGTTGGCGCCGCCTGCCCCGCCGCCGCCACCCCCACCACCCCGGCCGGTGGCAATGAACGTCTTGCCGCCATCCGAGGTGCGGTCGAACGAGATGTTGTAATGATAGGTTTCCTTGTCGTTGAACGGACTGATGGCGAGGTGGTTGTAGTAGAACGGCCGCCGGTTGCAGCGGTTCATGAACTGCCAGGTCTCGCCGCCGTCTTCGGACCGGTAGATGCCGGCGCCGATCTTCGACATGTCCGTGAA
>JANPCT010000368.1:0-2286 GCA_031431095.1 Acidobacteriota bacterium
GCGCCGGGCTGCTGGCGCCGCGGCTCGTCACGTGGTATCGCCGCGCGACGGTGGCCTCGCGAATACTGGCGCTCTTCATGGCGTTCCTGCTGCCGGCGCTCCTGGTCTACCCGTCGGTCCATTTCTTCGCCGAGCGCGCGATGCGGCAGTTGGTGGAGGGGCAATACGCCGTCGAGGCGATGACCCACCCCGAGACGCTGCAGGTCCGGTTGCACGAGGCCCTGCATGAAATCGACGCGCTGCCCGCATTGCCGGACCTCGTTGTCGCGACGGCGAGTCTCGCTGCGACGCCGCGCACCGACACCGCGTTCCGGCTCTGGACCCAGACCGTGCTGGCGCGGGCGCGGCTCACCAGCGACGTCGAGATCTACGATCGCCAGGGCGCTCCCGTCAGCCGCTTCGCGCTCAACTTCCCCGAGTACACCAATGCCGCGCAGACACCCGAGCGCCTGCGCGGATGTGAATGGGAAGTCTTTGGTGAAGCGCTGCTCTTCGGCGGCGCGCAGGAGCGCAACACCCTGCATGCGCAGCGCAGCGTCTGCCAGGATGGTCAGCCGATCGCCACGATCGTGGTCCACGTCGTGTTCGACTACCGCACCCTCCCCTTCATCCGCTCGCACTCGGCGTACTTCGATGCGTTCAGCGCCTCGGATGGCAATGACGTGCTCGAGGCGCCGCCGGCCGGCGAAGTCGAGTTCACCGTCTACGGCTGGGGCCTCACCACGATCTACACCTCTGGCGGCGATGCCTGGCCGCTCGACGAAGCGACGTTTGCGCGTGTCTACCGATCCCGCGATCCCTTCTGGACCGTTCTGCGCAAGGGCAATCGGTCGGCCAACGTCTACTTCTCGAACAACCGCCAGGGTATCTATGCCGTCGGCTATCGCCGGGCCGGCGCGTTCGACCACCTCGTGCGTCTCGCCGAGTTGACGACGCTGGCGGCCGGCGCCTACGTGGTGCTGCTGGTGGGCAACCTCCTCTTCGCCCGACTCGCGCGCCTGCGTCCGCGCGCGGGGCGGTCGCTGCTGCGTGAGATCCGCGCCAGTTTCTATCGCAAGCTGTTCCTCGCCTTCGTGCTGGCCTCGATCTTCCCGGTGCTGATCCTGGCGGTGGTCATCCGCACCTACTTCGCCGGGCTTCTTCTCGCCGACATCCGTGGCGAAGCGTCGCGCACCGCCGCCGTCGCCCAGCGCGTCATCGAGGAGTCCGACGCCTTGCTGCGCCGCGGCGCGGAAGGAATCACCACCCCGTTTGTGGGTGACGACGTCATGGTGTGGATCAGCCAGCTGATCGATCAGGACGTCAACGTCTACGTGCAGGCAGAGCTTGCCGCGACCAGTGAGCGCGATCTGTTCGCATCGGGGCTGCTGCCGACCAGAACCCCCGACGAGGTCTACCGCGCCATCGTCCTGCAGCGCTTGCCGAGCGTGGTCGCGGAGGATCGCATCGGGTCGATCCCGTTTCTCCTGGCCGCGGCGCCGGTACGCACGGGGGGCCAGAACGCGATGGTGACGGTACCGCTCGCGTTCCGCCAGCATGAAGTCGAGCGCGAGATCGACGAGCTCGATCGCGGCGTCCACCTCGCCGCACTGTTCTTCGTCCTGCTGGGCGCCGCCATCGGGCTGTCGATGGCCGAAAGGATTGCCGACCCGATCCGGCAGCTGACGCGGGCGACCGGCCGGATCGCACGAGGCGACTTCGATGCGAGGATCGCGGTCCGCTCATCAGATGAACTGCGCCGCCTCGTCGATGCGTTCAACGGCATGGCCGCGGAGCTGAAGGCCCAGCGCGATCAACTCGAGCGCACGCACCGCCTCGAGGCGTGGGCGGAAATGGCGCGGCAGGTGGCGCATGAGATCAAGAATCCGCTCACGCCCATCCAGTTGTCCGCGGAACATCTCCGGCGGGTGCATGCCGATCGCGGCGCTCCGCTCGGCCCGGTGCTGGAGGGTTGTGTCACCTCCATCCTGGGCCAGGTACGGCTGCTGCGGCAGATCGCGGCGGAGTTCTCCAGCTTTGCCTCCTCCCCCACCGCGCGCCGGGCGGCCGCCGATCTCGTGCAGCTCGTCAACGATGTCGTCGAGCCCTATCGCGTCGGTCTGCAAGGGCGAATCGAGATTTTCAATGAAGTGACGGGATCGCTGCCGTCCGTCGTGGTCGATCGCACTCTCGTCGCTCGCGCGCTACGCAAAATTGTAGAAAACGCTCTTCAATCGATGACAGTTATTTGCAGCCTGAGCGTCACAACGGCGGTAGGTGAACGCACCATTACGCTTAGCGTCGAGG
>JANPCT010000369.1:0-2109 GCA_031431095.1 Acidobacteriota bacterium
CGACGGCCGGTTTTCGGGAGCCACACGCGGCCTGATGTTCGGGCACGTCGCGCCCGAAGCGGCGAGCGGCGGACCGATCGCCGCCGTCCGCGAAGGGGACATCGTATCGCTCGACGCTGCCACCCGATCGATTCATCTCGACGTCGCCCCCGACGTCATCGCCTCCAGGCTCGCGACGTGGACCGCTCCGTCGCCGCGATACCCGAGCGGGGTGATGGCGAAGTACGCGCAACTCGTGGGCTCGGCGTCCGAAGGGGCAATCACCACCGGCCGCGCCACGGCCACGCCGCTGCAGACAGGGATCACCGTATGAAACGCACAGGCGCACAGATTCTCTGGGAATGTCTCGTCCGCGAGGGCGTGACCGAGATCTTCGGCTACCCCGGCGGCGCCATCCTGCCCGCCTACGACGCGATGCTGGACTATCCGATTCGCCACACGCTCGTCAGGCACGAGCAGGGGGCGACGCACATGGCTGACGGTTATGCGCGCGCCAGCGGCCGCGTCGGCGTCGCCATCGCCACCTCGGGTCCGGGCGCGACGAACATGGTGACCGGCATCGCCACCGCCATGCTCGACTCGGTGCCGATCGTCTGCATCACCGGACAGGTCGGCAGCCGGCTGATCGGCACAGACGCCTTCCAGGAGATCGACATCACCGGGATCACGCGCCCGGTCACGAAACACAACTACCTCGTCACGCGCGCGCAGGACGTCGCGCCCGCCGTGCGCGAAGCATTCCAGATCGCCCAGTCCGGCCGCCCCGGCCCGGTGCTGATCGACATCACCAAGGACGCGCAGCAGTCGTCGTGCGAGTTCGACTGGGAGGCCGCCGCCCCGGTGCGCCGCCGCCGCCGCGAAACGCCGGCACCCGTCGACGCCGACCTCGCCGCCGCCGTCGAGCTCCTTCGCGGCGCGAAGCGTCCCGTCATCCTCGCCGGTCACGGCGTCACCATTTCAGGGGCCGAGGAGACGCTCCGCGCGTTCGCCGAGCGCGGCCACATCCCGGTCGCCGCCACGCTGCTCGGCATCGGCGGCCTGCCCGCGTCACACCCGCTCAACCTCGGCATGATGGGCATGCACGGCGAAGCCTGGGTCAACATCGCCATCCAGAACGCGGATCTCCTCATCGCCTGCGGCATGCGCTTCGACGATCGCGTCACCGGCAACCTGCGCACCTACGCGCCGGCCGCCAAGAAGATCCATATCGAGATCGATCGATCCGAGATCAACAAGAATGTGCCGGTCGACGTCGCCCTCGTCGGCGATCTGCGCCAGATCCTCGAACGGCTCGTGCCGCTGGTCGAAGCGGCGGACCACAAGGCCTGGCTCGCCGAAATCGAGACCTCGCGCGGCGACTCCGCCGTCCGCGACATCCAGACGCTGCCCGATGACGGCCACCTCTACGCCGCGCACGTCATCAACGACCTGTGGCGCGCCACACGCAACGACGACACCATCGTCGTCACCGACGTCGGCCAGCACCAGATGTGGGAAGCGCAGTACTACCACCACGAGCGGCCGCGTTCGCTCATCACCTCTGGCGGCCTCGGCACGATGGGCTTCGCGCTGCCGGCGGCCATCGGCGCGAAGATCGCCCGGCCCGATGCGGAAGTCTGGGTGGTCGTCGGCGACGGCGGCTTCCAGATGACGATGTGCGAGCTGGCGACCGTGATGCAGGAGAACATCGACATCAACGTCGCCATCATCAACAACGGTTTCCTGGGCATGGTCCGGCAGTGGCAGGAGTTCTTCTACGAGAAGCGCTACGCCGCCACGCCGCTGGTGAACCCGAACTTCACCAAGCTGGCCGAAGCCTTCGGGCTGACCGGCATCACGGTGACCAAGCGCGGCGAGGTCGTCCCGGCCGTGCGCGCCGCGCGCAATCACAAGGGCGGCGTCGTCATCGACTTCCAGGTGGAACAGGAAGACTCGGTCTACCCGATGGTGCCGGCCGGCGCAGACCTGCACGCGATGATCCGGCGCCCCAGTCCCATTGTGGAGACGGCCGCTGACGCGTAGCACCCTGTAGCACCCGAGAGCACCCGAGAGCACCTGAGAGCACCTGAGAGCACCATGCTGCACACCCTTGTCGTTTACGTCGAAGAC
>JANPCT010000370.1:0-2718 GCA_031431095.1 Acidobacteriota bacterium
TCGAGCTCGGCGAAGTGACCGCGGCGCTGTTGCGTCATCCCTCGGTGCGGCAGGGCGTGGTGATCGCGCGAGCGACCGGGACTGGTGAAAAGCGCCTCGTCGCCTACGCGGTCGCCGCCAGCACTGACGACGCGCTGGCCGCGGCAATTCAGCGCACGCTGCAAGCCAGCCTGCCGGACTACATGGCGCCGTCCGCGGTCGTGTTGCTCGAACGGCTGCCGGTGACGGCCAACGGCAAACTCGATCGCGCGAAACTTCCCGAGCCCGCGGCGCGTGCCGATGCGACCGCATCCGCGGTGCCCCCCCGCACGCCAATCGAAGCGGAGCTGGCGGTGATCTGGCACGAGCTGCTGCGTCCATCGGCTGTGGACGTGCACCGGGATTTCTTCGACGCCGGCGGGCACTCGCTCCTGGCGACGCAGCTCGTCTCGCGCATCCGCACCGCGTTCCGGATCGAGATGCCGCTGCGGGCGGTCTACGAACAGCCGACGATCGCCGCACTCGCGCAGCAGATCGAGGGCCTGCTGCGAGGTGGCGTGGCGGCGGCACCGGCTCCGATCGTCCAGGTGCCGCACTCCGCCGACCGGCCCGTGTCCGCCGGTCAGCAGCGGCTCTGGTTCATCGACCGGCTCCAACCTAACCGCTCGATCTACAACATCGCGCTCGGACTCAGGCTCGAGGGGGCTCTCGACCTCGCCGCCCTCGAGCGCGCCTTCGACGATGTGTGCGCGCGGCAGGAATCGCTGCGCGCCACGTTCGACGGCTCCGGCGGGCGGCTCGTGCAGCATCTCTCCGCAGTCGCGCCCTGTTCCTTTCCGGTCGTGGACATTTCGGCGATGCCGGAGCACGCCCGGGAGGCCGAGTTGCGTCGGGTCGCGCGAACGGAGGCCGACCAGCCGTTCGATCTGGTGCGAGGGCCGCTGTACCGGACCACGATCGTGCGGCTGAGCGCAGCGCATCACGTGCTCGTCGTAGTGGTGCACCACATCGTCTCCGACGTGTGGTCGATGGGCGTACTGTTCCGGGAGCTGGCACTCGCGTACGCCGGCCGCGTCTCGGGGGAACCGGTGGCGCTTCCCGATCTGCCCGTCCAGTACGCGGACTATGCCGACTGGCAGCGACGCTGGCTGCAGAGTACGGAATGCGCGGCGCAGCTCGCCTACTGGAAAGGTGTGCTGCAGGCGCCGCTACCGGTCATCGATTTGCCCGCCGATCGGAAGCGGCCCGAGGTCCAGACCTTCCGCGGCGCGCGGCGAGTGTTCCGCCTGGAGCCGGCGCTGGCGGCGGGCATCGCGGCGCTGGCCCGGCAAGAGGGGGTCACGCCGTTCACCGTGCTTCTCGCGGCGTACAACGCGCTGCTGCATCGCTACACCGGCCAGGAAGACATCGTCGTCGGATTTCCGGTCGCCGGGCGAAACCGCGCCGAGCTGGAGCCGCTGATCGGATTCTTCGTGAATACGCTGCCGCTGCGCACCCGTGTCAACAGCGACACCAGCTTCAGGCAGCTCGTGCAGCGGGTGCATGCGGACTCGCTCGCCGCGTTCGCGCACCAGGAGGTGCCGTTCGACGCGCTGGTGACGGAGCTGCAACCCGATCGGGACATGAGCCGGAACCCGTTGTTCCAGGTGGCGTTCGCGCTGCACAACACGCCGATCGCGCCAGTGGGTTTGCCCGGACTGACGCCGTCGCTGGTCCCGGTGTTGACCGATCGGGCGCGGTTCGATCTGCTGATCGCGATGTGGCAGGCGAACGGCTCGTTCGAAGGGGTCGTCGAGTACAGCACGGATCTGTTCGACGAGGCGAGCGCGGCCCGCGTCGCGGACCACTACACGGCGCTGCTCGAGAGTGCGGTGCGGAGCGCCGGGGACGCGATCGGCGCGCTGGCGATCCTGGCGCATGACGAACCGCGGTCACTGGTGGCTGACCACAATCCCCGGCCGACCGACTATCCCCGCCAGACGATCCAGGAGGTCTTCGAAGCCCAGGTCGAACGGGCCCCGGACGCGGTGGCGATCGCGTGGGGCGCCGACGAGATCACCTACCGCGAGCTCAATCGGCGGGCCAATCAACTGGCGCACCGGCTGCGGCGGGCCGGCGTCGGCCCCGACGATCGCGTGGCGCTTTGCCTCGATCGGTCGCCGTCGCTGATCGTGGCGCTCCTCGCCATCCTGAAGGCAGGCGCCGCGTATGTGCCGCTCGACGCGGGGTATCCTGCGGACCGGCTCGCGTTCATGCTCTCGGATGTCGCTCCCGCCGTACTGGTGACCGAGCGGGCGCAGCTGCCACGGCTGCCGGCGGTGTCGGCACCGGTCTTGTGCCTCGAGGATGAGGCAACCGGCCTCGCGCAGGAGCCCGAGGCGAATCCACAGGTCGCCGTCGGTCCTGAGCACCTCGCCTACATTTGCTACACGTCCGGATCGACCGGCGTGCCGAAGGGTGTGGAAGTGCCGCACCGCGGCGTGCTCCGTCTCCTCTTCGGCGTCGACTACGTCCAGCTCGGACCGGCCGAGCGCATTCTGGTTCTCGCGCCGGTGTCGTTCGACGCGTCCACGTTCGAGATCTGGGGCGCGCTGCTCCACGGCGGCTGCTGCGTGGTGTTCCCCGACGCGGTGCCGACGCCCGACGCGCTCGGCCGCGTCGTGCGCGACCAGCGCGTGACCACGCTCTGGCTGACCTCGTCGCTGGTCCATGGCGTGGTCGACCACGCGCCGGACGCGC
>JANPCT010000371.1:0-2307 GCA_031431095.1 Acidobacteriota bacterium
TGTCGCCGTCAGGAGAAGGAATCTCGCTGTCGTATAAACGCTGAGCGTCGGCTAGTCGGCGACGGGCGCCGCGGCGACTTTCGCCTTGACCGTCCGCTTCTTGCGCGGCTTGCCCGAGCGAAGTCCGGCCGGGACAGGCTCGTTGCTTGGTTCCAGCTTCGACATGCTGGTCATGAATTTCTTGACGCCGTGCTCGTCGAACTGCACCCTGGTGTAGGCATCCTCGACGGCAATCACGGAACCCAGACCGTAGGTCGGCTCGACCACACGGGCCCCGACCTCGAAACGCTTCATCCCTGATTTCCTTTGCCGCGGTCGCAGGAACCGCCCGATAAGGACGGGCTCACCACCGCAACTCGCAGATTATCAGGGTCTTATGGCCTCCGTCAAATTCGCGGGGCGGCTGTATGCTAAGGTGGATGGCTCGTCCCGTCCACATCATTGGTGTTTCGCTCGACCTTGGCGGCAACCGTCGCGGCGTCGACATGGGTCCGTCGGCCTTCCGCATCGCCGGCCTTGGCGAGCGCCTCACCGCCCTCGGCATTTCCGTTGTCGACACCGGGGATCTCGTCGCGCCCATCCCAGAGGTCAAGGCATTCGGCGATCCGGCCAAGAAGTACATCCGCGAGATCGCCCGCGTGTGCGAGCGCCTCTACAAGGCGTCGCTCGCGGTCTTCGAAAAGGGCGGCATCCCGCTCGTGCTGGGTGGTGATCACTCCCTGGGCGCCGGCTCGGTTGCCGCGACTGCGGATTTTCTTCGCCGCGAGGAGAAGCCGCTGGGACTGATCTGGGTTGACGCGCACGGCGACATGAACACGCCCGCCACCTCGTCGAGCGGCAACGTGCACGGCATGCCGCTCGCGGCGCTGCTCGGACCGGAGCCCAGCGAACTCTCACGCATCGGAGGGTTCTCGCCCAAGGTGTTGCCCGAGCGCACCGTGCTCATCGGGATCAGGAACCTCGACGACCGTGAGAAGGAACGCATTCGTGAGTCGGGTGTGCATGTGTTCACGATGAAGGACATCGATCGCGCCGGCATCGCCGCGACGGTCGAACAGGCGATTGCGATCGCGGGCCAGGGCGCCGGCGGCATCCACGTGTCGTTCGATCTCGATGTCTGCGATCCGGCAATCGCTCCAGGTGTCGGCACACCGGTCAAGGGGGGCTTCAACTACCGCGAGGCGCACATGCTGATGGAGATGATCGCCGATTCCGGGCTGTTGCGCGCCCTCGACCTCGTCGAGGTGAATCCGATCCTCGACGATCGAAACATGACGGCGATTCTCGGCTCCGAGCTCGCCTCATCTGCGCTGGGCCAGAAGATCCTCTAGCCGCGTCCCGCGGGCATGCGCGGATAATAGAGCATGCCCACCTCGTCGTTGCCTCCTCCCATCATCGTCGCGGATGCCGATGGCCTGCGGCGGCTCGCCGATCTGCTTGCCACCCACCCGCGCGTGGCTGTTGACACCGAATCGAACAGCCTGCACGCCTACCGCGAACGCGTCTGCCTGATCCAGTTCTCCACTCCCGACGCCGACTACATCGTCGATCCGATCGTCCTGCCGGATCTCAGCGTGCTGGCGCCGTTCTTCGCCAGTCCGGATCAGGAAAAGATCTTCCATGCCGCCGAGTACGACCTGATTTGCCTCCGGCGCGCCTACCGGTTCGACATCGCCAACATCTTCGACACGATGACCGCGGCGCGAACGCTCGGGTGGCCCCAGGTCGGACTCGCCGCGATCCTTGCGTCGCACTTCGGCATCACGCTCAACAAGACCTACCAGCGAGCGGACTGGAAGCGGCGGCCACTCACGCGTGAGCAGTTGGATTATGCGCGGCTCGACACGCACTATCTCTGCGCACTGCGCGACAAACAATTCGCGGAGTTGACCGCGGCGGGGCGCTGGCCGGAGGCCCGCGAGGAGTTCGCCAGGCTGGCGAGCGTGCGCAGCGAACCGGACAGTGCCGCGAACGAGCCCGCCAGTTACTGGCGCGTCAAAGGCGCGCGCGACCTGACGCCGGGGCAGGCCGCTGTGCTGCAGACGTTGTTCGACTACCGGGAGCGCGAGGCCGAGCGGCTTGACGTCCCGCCGTTCAAGGTCATGGGAGAAGCAGCGCTGATGGATCTCGCGACCCGGGCACCACGTCGGATCGAAGACCTCGCCGCCGCTGGCGGCCTGACCCCGGATCAAGTTCGTCGTCACGGGGGGGCCGTGCTCTCGGCAATCACAGCTGGGCTCGACGCGCCGCCTCGATATGCCCCTCCAATCGAACGCGAGTGTTTCATGCCGAGCAGTTCGTCGATGC
>JANPCT010000372.1:0-1537 GCA_031431095.1 Acidobacteriota bacterium
GGCCACCTGGCCGGCGCGGCGCTCGACGTCTTCGAGCGCGAGCCGCTTCCTCACGACAGTCCGCTGTGGAGCCGACCGGATGTGCTGATCACGCCGCATGTCTCGGGCTTCCATCCTCGCCACTGGGACGGCGTTGTGGGAATCTTTGCCGACAACCTGCGGCGCTTCGCCGCCGGCGAGGCGCTGATGAATGTCGTCAACAAGGAGGCCGGGTATTGAGCGACGACGTGGAGCCCTCGCCCGAGCTGGCGACGCTCGCCGACCTGCCGTTCCATGTGCTGGGACGGCATCCCAAGCCGCTGCTGATCGGGCAGGTGCGTCAGGGCACGATCGCTGGCGTCTCGACGAGAGAATGGTTCGACTCGCTTCGCGACCTGGCGCTGGGCCTCGCGTCGCTGGGAGTGCGCGCCGGCGATCGCGTCGCGATCATGTCGGAGAGCCGGCCGGAATGGCTGCTGGCCGACCTGGCGGTGATCACGCTCGGCGGCGTCACCGTCCCTGTCTATGCAACGCTGACGGCGGCGCAGGCGCGCTACATCATTGACGACGCCGGGGCGAAGGTCGCGTTCGTCTCGACCGCCGAGCAGCTCGAGAAGCTGCAGCGCGTTCGCCACGAACTGCCGTCGCTCGAAGCGATCGTGACGTTCGCGGATGGCGCGCCATCGTCTGCCTCCGTGCTGACGCTGGCAGCGGTCACCGCCCGCGGACACGCCAGGTTGATGGGGGAGTGGGGCGTCGGACGGGAGTTTCGCGTCACGGCGCGCGCGATTCGACCGGAGCAGCTGGCGACGATCATCTACACCTCAGGGACTACCGGCGAGCCGAAGGGCGTGATGCTGTCGCATCGCAATCTGATTTCGAACCTGATGGGAGGCCACACCGTCGTCCCGGTCACGCATGAGGACATCTCGCTCTCCTTTCTCCCGCTCAGCCACTCCTTCGAGCGGATCGTGTCGTACGTCTACCTCGCTCACGGAGTGACGATCGTCTTCGCGGAGTCGATGGATACCGTCGGCCGCGACCTTCCCCTCGTGCGGCCAACCGTCATGACGGGCGTGCCGCGGGTCTACGAAAAATTCCAGGCGCGGATCCTGGAGCGAGGCCATGCGCTGCCGCAGCCACGGCGGACGCTGTTCCACTGGGGCGTTAGAGTGGCGCAGGCCAAGGGACGCGCGGCAGGGAGGGGCGGCAGGGCCGGCGGCGTTCTCGCCCTCGAATCGGCGATCGCCGATCGGCTGGTGTTCGGCAAGATTCGCGCGAGCATCGGCGGCCGACTGTGGTGCCTGGTGTCGGGCAGCGCGCCGTTGCCGGTGCACACCGCCGAATTTTTTCTCGGCGTCGGCCTGGGGATCACGGAGGGATACGGCCTGACCGAGACTTCACCGATCGTCACGGCCAATCCGATCGACGCGCCGCGCATCGGGACCGTGGGCAAACCGATCCCGGGAGTCGAGGTGCGCATCGCCGAGGACGGCGAAATCCTGGTGCGCGGACCGAACGTGATGATGGGGTACTACAACAAGCCGGCGGAGACGGC
>JANPCT010000373.1:0-3778 GCA_031431095.1 Acidobacteriota bacterium
CATCGATGGCAGCGGCGGCCCCGCCCTGTGCATGCCGGCGGGCGGCAGCAAGCTTCCGGCGTCGCACGAAACGGTCGATCAGCGCCTGCACTACGTCAAGCAGGAAGGTGCGACGGTGTTCAAGTTCGCGGTAAAGAACACCGAGGAAATCGCGCGGCGTCTGCTCAACCGACATGGCATCGATCCCTCGCAGATCGACCTGTTCGTGTCGCATCAGGCAAATCGGCGCATCATCGAGGCGGCGACCGAAAGGCTCGGGCTCGGCCCCGACAAGGTGATCATCAACCTGGAGATGTACGGGAACACCACGGCCGGAACCATCCCGCTGGCGCTTGCCGATGCCCGCAAGCAAGGCCGCCTCAAGCATGGCGACCTGGTGCTTCTCTGCTCTGTCGGCGCCGGGTTCACCGTGGGCGCCGTCCTCCTCCGCTGGAGCCTCTGACGTCCTGACGATGCCGCAGCGTCGCTCGCGGAAAGCCCCGGCGGGCCGCATCTTCCTGCTGTCTCCCGCCAACTGTTCGGGACCGCGCGCGAAGATGGTTCTCTCGGCGCGGGCGCAGTTCGCTCTCGCCGCCCGCCTGCGCGCCGCGCAGGGCGTGGCGATCGGCGAAGTGTTCGCATTCATCAGCGGACTCTACTTCCGCGGGAAGCTGGCCTACGGGCTGGAGTTTGCGAGGCCGCCCGAGCCAGGCGCTCCGCTCGCGGGGTCCGGCGCACTGGTGATTACCCCGAACGCCGGTCTGCGTCCGGTCGAGACCGCGGTAACCGTGGAAGCGCTGCGTGCCTTCGCCGAAGTCGACATCGCCGCGAACGATCCCCGCTATCGTGGACCGCTGCTTGCGAGCGCGCGCGCGCTCGACGAGGAAATCGGTCCGGAGTCGGACGTCGTTCTCCTGGGTAGCATCGCCTCGGCCAAGTACGTCGACATTCTCACCGCGGTCTTCGGCATGCGTTTGCTGTTTCCGACTGATTTCGTCGGCCGCGGCGACATGAGTCGCGGCGGGCTGCTGCTGCGTGCCGCGCGCGCGGGCGAGGAGCTCCCGTATGCTCCAGTGATTGGCGCCGTCCGGCACGGGCCGCGGCCGGCCCGGCTCACGCCAATCAAGGGCATTCTCAAAGGAAGGACCGGCGGTCAGTGACAACACCATGGCGCTGCTGATTCCGCAGTCCGGCGCGGCCGACGTCAATGCCGCCGGCAAGACGGTTCGATTGACGAACCTCGACAAGCCGTTCTGGCCTGAGCTCGGCGTGACCAAGGGCGATCTGATCCAGTACTACGCGGACGTCGCGCCGCTGCTGCTGCCTCATGTCCGCGACCGTGCGATGGTGATGAAGCGCTACCCGCATGGAGCGGCCGGTGAATTCTTTTTCATGAAGCGCGCGCCGTCGCCACGGCCCGAGTGGATCCAGACGTGCCGCATCCATCACGACTCCGGCAACGTCATCGACTTTCCGATGATCAACGAGCTGGCCTCGCTGCTGTGGGTCATCAATCTCGGGTGCATCGACCTCAACCAGTGGTACGCCACCTGCGACGACGTCAACCGGCCCGACTACCTGCATTTCGATCTCGATCCCGGCAGCGCGACGTGGGAGCAGGTCCTCGAATCGTCTCGTCTGGTCCACGAAGCGCTGACCAGGCTGGAGATGCCCGCTTACGTCAAGACCACGGGATCGAAAGGGCTGCACCTGTTCGTCCCGATCGTGCGCGGACCGATCCAGAAGGAAGTGTGGACGTTCGCCAAGGCGCTCGCACAGGAGCTCGCCACCCGCCATCCGGCGTTGATGACCTCCGAATACCGCGTCGCCAAGCGCCCGGCGGGGCGCGTTCTCGTCGACTACAATCAGAACGCCTGGGGCCGCACGCTCGCGTCCGTCTACTCGGTCCGTCCGCATCCGCGCGCGTGTGTCTCGACCCCCGTGACGTGGAAGGAAATCGACGCCGAGGTGCAGATCGAGGACTTCCGCATCGACAACGTGCGCGCGCGCTTCAAGAAGACCGGGGACCTGTTCAAGCCGCTGCTGCAGAAGAGCGGGCGCGTCGATTTGCGCAAGTACCTGTAGGGGCCCTTCTCGAACGGCCAACGCACGAATCCGCTTGCGCCTTGCTCCTGTGCCGTACCCTTTACGGCTGCTCGCATCGCGGCGCGTTCTGTGCCTCTAACGAGAGAGAGAGTGAATTCCGCCTGAAGGCGGAAACTACAGCAGCTCCGTCAGCCCCAGGAGCGGAATCCGCGCCCACTCCGGGCGGTTGTTCAACTCGTAGTTCAGCTCGTAGAGGGCCTTGTCGATCAGGAAGAGATCGATCAGGCCCTGGCGCCGCGCGGGATCGGCGGGTAGAAACGGAGCGGCGCCGGCTGCGCCGAGATAGCCGTTCAGGAACGCCTCGCTCGTCCATCCCTGCCATCTCCGGGCCGCGGGTTCGAGCCGCGCGACCTCTTCCGTGCGGCCGGCGGTATGCGCGAAGAGCGCGGCATATGCGGCGTAGCTGAAGGATCGCAGCATCCCCGCTACGTCCTTCAGCGGCGACTCCTTGTGCCGGCGGACCGTGAGCGGCCTCGCCGGCTCACCTTCGAAGTCGAGGATGTAGAAATCCCCCTCGGCCCACAGCACCTGTCCCAGGTGGTAGTCGCCGTGGACACGGATGCGGGAGAGAGCCGCGTCCGCGCCGACGGCCGCGCCCGAGTCCCATCGCTCGTGTAACACGACGTCTGCACGAGCGACGATCCGGCGAGCAGCGTCGGCGATATCGCCGGGGAGTGCGGCGGCCTCGGACTCGACGAAGCGCCGCGCGCGCGCCAGCTGTCCGGCGGCGTCCGTCACCACGCGGGCCACGTCGTCGCGGGTCCATGGCTCCGGCGCGAACGCCGGCGACGAGGTGTCGGAGGCAAGGGCAAGATGAAGCTCGGCGGTGCGGCGTCCGAGCAGGTGCGCGCTGTCGAGGTATACGGCGGCAGCGGAGCGGTCGGGTGCTTCCGGCAGCGGCTGGATCTCTTCATAGAATCGCCGCAGTTCGCCAAGCGCATGCGTCCATCCGTCGGCTTGACAGGAGATCTGCTGCTGGACGATCGCCAGATGCGTGACGGGCTCGCCGGCGGCTTCGTATTCGATTGCGGCGGCGACACGCGGCACGCGCCTGAACGTGGTGTGCGTCGTGAGCTGCTCGCCGATCTCGACCTCAGGGTTGGGGCCGCTCTCGACACGGCGGAACAGCTTGAGAATCAGCCGATAGCCGAAGGCGATGGACGTGTTGCTCTGCTCGGCGCCGAGACGCCGCGGCGTGAGTCCGCCCTCGCCGCGGAGCTCGGCAAAAGCAGACGTGCGCCGCGCGCGCACGGCGCCACTCTTCGTGCGGAACGCGGCCTGCCCGTCGAGCGCCTCGAGCAGGGTCTCGGCCGCATGGTCGTCGTTCGCGCCGTCGATAACGAGCCCGTTGCGGGCGCCGGTAACCCGCGCGAGCGCGACGTGAGGCGAGTTTGCAATAATCGCGTCGGCCGCCGGTCCGGCCACGACCGACAGGGGCAGGAGGTAGCGCTCCGCCGGCCCGTCCTTGTAGTCGACCTCCACGATCGTGATGAACACCGGGTGCTGTCCCCTGCGGAGCAAACTCCAGTCGATGAACCGCGCCGCCCGCACCGGCCGCGCCTTGCCGCCGAACCACCGTTGTCGCTGCAGGAAGGGGATCAGCGACTCACGCTCGATCAACGTCCTGACGTTGCCATCGAGCAGCGTGTCCCAGGCGACTCCCATGAAGAACGCGGGGTAGTCCGCGATGTCG
>JANPCT010000374.1:0-5983 GCA_031431095.1 Acidobacteriota bacterium
GATCCGCGAGGCCAACGCCGGCGACTTCGGTCTTCAGGCCGGTATCTTCACGCACGACGAGCGGATCATCACCGCCGCGATCGACGGCATCGACGCGGGTGGAATCATGATCAACGACTCCTCCACCTTCCGCGTCGATCACATGCCGTACGGCGGGGTCAAGCAGTCCGGATTCGGACGCGAAGGCGTGCGGTATGCGATCGAAGAGATGACCGAAATGAAGCTGGTCGCCTACAACCGGCGCTAGTCAGACGCGAACGCCGGGACCGATCCCGGCGTCGCGGCCGGCGTAAATCCTCTACTGGCCGCGCGGCGCCGATGACGGCGGCACCATGTTGTTCAAGCGCATGTAGGTGACGATGTTGCCGTAGTGTTCGTTGGTATGGCTCGTGTTGTAGATGAGCGTGCCAATCTTCGAGCGGGTGCCGGCCGCACCGTTACGCTCCGCCATGTTGGCCTCGGTCACGGCCGCGAACGCCCTGTTGCAGCGCTCGACCGATTCCTTGTAGCCCTTGAGCAGGTCGTCCTTCGACAGCTTGTTGGCGGCGGACTCGGCGGTGTCGGCGTTGTCGACGCGCGCCGGACGCTGCGCGTCCCCGGCCAGCAGATAGCAGGCACCGTTGTTATCGTCGGTGACGTGGCCGATCAGCCGTGCCCAGGAGCGGACGGCCGGTGTCGGCTGCCACGTCAGCTTGTCGGCCGGGAACTGCTCCACCGACTTGGTAATGAAGTTGTGCACGTTGGTGTAGATCGTGCGGACTTCGGCCACGAGGCCGGGCAGCGGCGCCGCCGGCTGCTGCGGCTGGCCGGCGGCGGGAGCCGGCGCCTGCGCCGCGAGCGCGGCCGACAACGATGCCGCGATCATAGCGGCAAGGGCGAGCTTCTTCATTCGATCGATTCTCCTGCAGGCTGACAGGCCCGCGCTACTTGACGACGGTGTAACCTTCGGGAACCTTGAAGAGATCGTCGCCGAGCGCCTCGGTCTTCACCGAGGTGGTGCGGGTCGTCATCTTCATCGGTCCCATTTGTTTCATCATGTCGGCGATCTGCCCGGTCCCCTCGACGGTCATCGTCATCTCGGTGAGGTAGGCGAGGCCGTCGAGGCCGCTCATCGCCTTCATCACTTTGTCCATGCCGGGGATGTTGACGCCGGATGCCGCCGAGGCCATGGCGGCCATGTCGGTGGAGGCGGACGCCTTCTGGAACGCCACATAATCGGCTGCGCCGGGGACGTCTTTCGCCACCCACACCGAGCCCGCCATCACCATCTTCATGCCCTGGAGCAGCGCGGCGCCCTCCGGCGGCATCTGGCCGCCGCTCATGGCGCCCATGTCGAGAGCGGTGGTGAACGTGAACTCGTCGCACTTGAAGCCGTCGATGACCCGCGACTTGCCGGTCGGCTTGATTGAGGCCTCCATGCCGCCGCCGGACGGCGCAGGCGCGGCGCCCCCCTTGCCTGCGGCAGCCGGGACGGCACTCGAGATCGTCGCCGTCTTCTGATCCGGACGCAGGATGATGACCTGCTTGGCGACGAGGTCGGCAATCGTGATGAGGGAGACCGGCCCGGCATCGAGATCGGTCCGCGACCGCAGGCCCTTCACGCGAGTGATCATGGCTGGTGACACCGGCGGGCCGGCCATCGCCGCCATCCCGCCCTCGACGGTGGTCGTCTGGACGATGGTCACGTCGGCGCGGACGGCCGCCGTGCAGATCGCGAGCAACAGGACCGTCACGAGCGAACGCTTCATTGTCGTTACCTCCATGAGAACTGCGGCGATGGTATCACCGCGCCCCGGACACGGCGAGCAGGATGGTGAGCGCCACCTGGACGTTCCTGACGTTCACCGCCGGCTCGATGTCGACCCACTCGTCCGGCGAGTGCGAACGGCCGCCCGGCCCGCCGTGGCCGATCGTCACGGCCGGTATGCCCATGCTCATCGGGATGTTGGCGTCGGTGCTGCTGATCGAGAAGGCAGGTGTCAGGCCGAACGCCCTGATCGCGGCCGCGGTGGCCTGCACGAGAGGCGCGTTCAGCGCGGTTTCGCCACAGGGACGCTCGCCGATGACCTTCGGATCCACGTCGACGCGTCCTTCTTTCGTCGAGCGCGTCTTGTTCTCCTCGTCCACGGCGCCGCGAACGACGGCAAGGAATTCCTGGTCGAGCCGGTTCAGCTCGGCGCAGGCCTCGGAGCGCATGTCCACGTCCATGCTCACCTCCGACGGGATCGAGTTGATCGACGTCCCGCCGCGAACGATTCCCACGTTGAACGTTGTCTTGGGTCTCGCCGGCACTTCGAGCTTCGCGAACCTGGCGATAGCGGCGCCCATCGCGAAGGCGGGATTCACGAGGCCGAAAGCGCCGTAGCTGTGCCCGCCGGGGCCCTTGAAGGTGACGCGATAGCGCTTGCTGCCGAGGCCGCCGCGCGTGACGCCCTCGGATTCGTTGCCGTCGATCGCCACGACCTGCGTGATTCGATCTTTGTACTTGCCCGCCTTCAGCAGGAACTTGACGCCGCGCAGATCCCCTTCACCTTCCTCGCCGACGTTGCCGGCAAAGAGGATGTCTCCCGGGGTGGTGAAGGCCGCCGCATCGAGGGTGCGAACCAGGGCGAGCAGGAGCGCCAGCCCGCGGGTGTCGTCGCCAACACCCGGTGCCATGAGCCGCGTTCCCTGGCGCTTCACTTTCACGTCGGTCCCCTCCGGGAAGACGGTGTCGAGATGCGCGTTCACGAGCAGCAGCGGACCGCCGGCGCGACCGGTTCCGCGGCGGATCCCCGTGACGTTGCCTTCGGCGTCCATCTCGACGTCGGTGAGGCCCACTTGGCGCAGCAGGTCCAGGAACGCCCTGCCCCGCGCCTGCTCCTTGAATGGCGGGGCGGGGATCTCCGTGAGCGTGACGAGCTCGCGCACGAAACGCTCCTGGTCCAATTCGATGAAGGCGGACGCCTGCTTGAACTTCGGCGTGTCGAGTATGGCGCGAGCCGCCGCGTCCGGCGGCTGCGCCGCAGGGACCGCGCCACTGAGAGCCGCCAGCGCCGCGGCAACGAAAGCGATACGCATCAGCGTCATCATAAGCTTCCGAGCGGGTCATCAGGATATGCGTTCTGCGTCGCGCCATCGCCGGCGGAGTTGGCGCAGCCGATGGCGGAGCGGGGAAAAGAGCCCGCGCGTCCATAAGATCATGGCTACACTATGATCGTGCGCGCCGTGCGCAGCCCGTCGGTGGCTCTCCTGCTTGCGCTTGCGGCGTCGCTTGCCGCCGCGCAGACTCCGCCGCTGCGATCCAGCATCGAGCTGACGGTCGTGACCGCCACGGTGCGGGACGAGAACGGCAAGCTGGTCACGGGACTGCCGCAGGACGCGTTCGAGATCTACGAGGACGGCGAGCGACGGCCAGTCGCACAATTCACGAACGAGCGCGTGCCGCTGGGCCTCGGCCTCCTGCTCGACATCAGCGACAGCATGTTCGGGCGGCGCATCAAGGACGCAGAGGCCGCGGTCGAACGGTTCCTCCTCACGCTGCTCGATGCCAGGGACGCGTTCTTCATCCTGACCTTCAACCATGAGTCACGCCTGCTGTTCGGGTGGAAGACGGAGCCTGCGGGCGTGCACGAGGCGCTGAGCCGGCTGCAGCCATCGGGCAGTACCGCCATTTACGACGCCATCCTCTCGGCGCTGCCCTTCATCGAGCGGCGGCCGCGGGAACGCGGCGCGCTGGTCCTCATCACCGACGGCGCCGACACCGCCAGTGACACGACGCTGTTCGATCTCCGGCCTGCGCTGGTGCGCAGCGACGCCTTCGTCTATGCGATCGCCATCGACACCCCCGAACCGCAGCCGATCGCCAAGCGCGTCAACGTGCAGGCGCTGAACGAAATTACCGGGCAGAGCGGCGGCCGGACCGAGATCGTTCGCGCCACCGCCGACCTCGAGACCGCGACGGCCAACATCGCGGAAGAGCTGAACCGCCAGTACGTGCTTGGCTACGCGTCCGCGCACGCCGGCGACGGCCAGTACCATAGCATCCGCGTGCGCGTGTCCCGGCCTGGCTACACGGTGCGCGCGCGCAATGGCTACGTCGCGCCCAGACGCCCAGCGTCGAGGGACTGACCGGGCACCGGCTCAATCACGATCGTCACCCCTGCGCCCTCGGAACGTGGTGAAAGACCCGAGCCCGTTCACTGCTTCTTCATAACCCAGGTCGTCATGCATCTGGCGTTCTGCACGTTCGTGGTCTTCAGCGGATCGATCAGATTGCCTCGCAGGTTGTGCGTCGTGTCGAGCAGGAGCGCCTCGTCCACGACGAAGCGATCCGAACCGTCCGGCAGGCGCACGCGGCCGACGGTGTCGGCAAGCCGGGACTCGATGCCGATGCTCGACGCCAACCTGGCGAAGAACAGCCCTCCCGATGCGAGGACGCGCCACATCTCATCCACCATGCGGTCGAAATGTGCGCGATCGCGCGCGAAGTGCAGCACGGCACTGCACAGCACCGCGTCCATGCGCCCGTCCGCCCAGGGCAGCGCGTGCAGCGTGCCCTGGCGGATCTGGTCGGCTGGCAGGGCGGGCGCGAGACGCGCCGCGAGCGCGCGGGCCGACGCCACCGCGCCCGGATCCTCGTCGATCGCGTAAACCTCGAAACCGCGCGCCAGAAAATACGGCAGGTTGCGGCCGCTGCCGCAGCCGGCGTCGAGGATGCGCCGGCGGCCGTCGAATCGACCCCGCTGAAGCTGATCGAAGAGGTAGATGTCGATGTCGCCGAACTGCGCGCGGAGTTCGGTGGACGGCGGCGCGGCTGCTCCCATAAGCGCTCTACTATCGCCGATTTCCTTCCGGCACCGTGCATGGGATACTGCAGGAGCTGTGAGCACAATTCTTCAGAGTCTTCCCGTCGGACAACGCGTCGGCATCGCATTCTCGGGCGGCCTCGACACCAGCGCCGCGCTGCACTGGATGCGCGCGAAGGGCGCGATCCCTTACGCCTATACCGCCAACCTCGGTCAGCCCGACGAGCCGGACTACGACGACATCCCGAAACGCGCGCTCGACTACGGCGCCGAGAAGGCGCGACTGATCGATTGCCGGCGGCAGCTCGTCGCCGAGGGGCTCGCGGTGCTGCAGTGCGGCGGCTTTCATATCTCCACCGCCGGCGTCCCGTACTTCAACACCACACCAATCGGGCGCGCCGTCACCGGCACCATGCTCGTCGGCGCCATGCAGGAGGACGGCGTCAACATCTGGGGGGACGGCAGCACCTTCAAGGGCAACGACATCGAGCGGTTCTATCGCTACGGGCTGCTCACCAACCCGTCACTGAAAATCTACAAACCGTGGCTCGACCAGCAGTTCATCGACGAGCTCGGCGGGCGCGCCGAGATGTCGGCCTACATGACCAAGGCCGGCTTCGCGTATCGCATGAGCGCCGAGAAGGCCTACTCGACGGATTCCAACATGCTCGGCGCCACACACGAGGCCAAGGATCTCGAGCGCCTCGACACCGGCGTCACCATCGTCGAACCGATCATGGGGGTGGCGTTCTGGCGTGACGACGTGCCGGTGAAGCGCGAAGAAGTGGCGGTGCGTTTCGAGGAGGGGCAGCCGGTCGCGCTGAACGGCATCACGTTCAAGGATCCGGTCGAGATGCTCATGGAGGCAAACCGCATCGGCGGCCGCCATGGACTCGGCATGAGCGACCAGATCGAGAACCGGATCATCGAGGCCAAGAGCCGCGGAATCTACGAGGCCCCAGGCATGGCGCTCCTCTTCATCGCCTACGAACGCCTGATCACCGGCATTCACAACGAGGACACCATCGAGCAGTACCGCGATCACGGCCGGCGGCTCGGCCGGCTGCTCTACCAGGGACGCTGGTTCGACCCGCAGGCCATGATGCTCCGCGAAACGGCGCAACGCTGGGTGGCCCGCGCCATTACCGGCGAGGTCACGATCGAGCTGCGCCGCGGCAACGACTACTCCATCCTCA
>JANPCT010000375.1:0-1660 GCA_031431095.1 Acidobacteriota bacterium
CTTCCCCGCGATCGACCCCCTCGTGGCGCGCACGGGCGAGCGCGTGCGGATCCGCATCGGTAACCTGTCGATGTGGAACCACCCCATTCACCTGCACGGCGTCGAATACATGGAAACCGGCTCGGACGGAGGTCGATGGCCGCAACCGATGTGGCGGCGAGAGGTCACCTCGATTGTCGGCGTTGGCCAGATGCGCGACATCGAGTTCACCGCCGTGCCCGGCGACTGGGCTCTCCACTGCCACATGTCGCACCACACCATGAACGCGATGGGGCACGGCATTCCCAATACGACCGGGGTCGACCAGACCGGTGTGGAGGCACGTGTGCGCGCGATGCTGCCTGGTTATATGGCCATGGGACGGAATGGCATGGCCGAACATCAGGACCACGCCGATGGCGGCATGGCCGGTCCGCCCAACACGCTGCCGATGATGACGGGGAGCGGACCGTTCGGCAATATCGAAATGGGTGGCATGTTCACCGTGCTCAAGGTGCGGGACGATCTCGCGGCCGGTGACTACACCGATCCGGGGTTCTATGCGCATCCGGCCGGTACCGTGGCCTCGCGTGTGAGCGAGGACCCGAACTTCGGCACGCCGCCGCGCCGTCATGGCTGATCGTGCCCGGAGGTCCAAGCGATGTCGGAACGAGGGAGCAACTCATGAATCGTTGGAAGGGCGCGCGACGCGGGCTCATCGCGGCCGCGAGTGTCGCGTTCGTCGTACTGGCGATTGCAGAAGCTGCGTCGGCGCAGCACGTCACGCCGGCGATGGCGGTGGCGATGATGGGAACCCAGGGTCCGGACGCAACGGGCTGCGAAGACCGTGCGCGGCAGGCGGCGAAGACTCTTGACGCGCTGCACGCCAACCTGGAACGGGCTCGTCTCGCCAATAGCGAATCTGCCATGCGCGAGGCCATGGACGCGCTGCAGAAGGGTTTCACCGATCTGACAGCGCGGCTCGGCGCGTGCCGTGCGGGTACCGCCCCCCCGGCGAGCGCCACAGTACCCCAGGTGGCCGCGACGCCGCAGACGGCGGCAACGCCCCAGCCGGCGGCCAAGCCGGCCGCGGGCGCGATGGCTGGCATGGATCACTCGACGATGAATATGAGTCCCGCCGGTGCTGCAGCGGCCCCGGCGACGGTTCGCCAGATCACCGGCCCCGCGGAAGCCGCGCTACAAGCGTTCGAGGATGCCCTGCAGGTCGGCAATCGGGACGTCGCGCTGGAGTGGCTGGCGCCGGAGGCGACGATTACCGAGGCGGGCGCCACCGATGCATCCCGCGACGCCTATGCGAACGAGCACATGGGCCTCGACATGGCCTTCCTCAAGACTGCGAGGATCCTGCTGGTCGATCGCCAGGTGCATCCAGGGGCCGATTCGACCCACATCGTGTCAACGACGCGCGTGACCGGCCGCGCCGGTGAGATCCCGGTGAACGTGACGGTCACCGAACAAGCGCGGCTGAAACGAACGCCCCTGGGCTGGCGCATCGCGAGTCTCGACTGGTCGATCGCGCCGGTGGCGCCAGCCACGCGCTAAGCACGCCCGTTACAGCGCGGCGCGGCGCGGCGCAGCCGCAGCGCACGCTGACCCTTCTCGACCACAGCTTTCGCCATCGCGATGCCCTGGTCATGGTGCATCAGCATCATTCTCTAGG
>JANPCT010000376.1:0-4315 GCA_031431095.1 Acidobacteriota bacterium
TGATTGAGGACGCGAATGCCACGCCGATGCGCCTCGGTGTGGCCGTCGAAGGTGAAGTTGACTTCCTCGATGGCGTGACGCTCGGCGCAGGCGCCGAACTCCGCCTCGGCACCCGGCGCGGCGCCACTGAACAGGATGTAGTCGGTTTTGTTCATGACAGTTGCCAGTCGTCAGTTGTCCGGTTGCCGGTCACCATTTGTCGGGCTATTTTGCCCGCCGCGGCGCGGCCGCTTTTGCCGGCGCGGCCTTTTTCGCGGGCGCACGCCTGGCCGCCGCGGCCTTCGCTTTCGGCCGTCCGCCTGTCGCTCCGGCCGCCTTCAGTGCTTTCGGCAATGCCTTCGCTGCCTTTGAATCCTTCCCCTGCATCTCCAGGGCACGCTCGACGATCTTCTGGAACATCGCGCCGGTCTCGCCCCCCTGAGCGGGACGATTTGAGATCCAGATCTCCGGGTTGCCGCCGGCGAGGATGTCGGCGAATTCGCCGCTGGTCTTGACGCTCTTCGGCGCGAACTCCGCGATGTCGACGTCGCCGGCCCAGTCGTCCTTGTGCTTGATCAGCAGCCAGGACCGGTCGCCGCCGCCTGGGTAGCGCCCGCCCGTCCGCACGAGCACCCACGATCCTTTCAGCTTGTAGCCGTCGAGCGTGAACTTCAGGTCCCCCTTCTTCAACGCGGCGTCGACGTCATCCACTTGCGGTGTCCAGGTACCCTGATCCCAGAGCATGACGATGCCGGCGCCGTAGCCTGAGGGGATCACCCCCTCGAAGGTGCCGTACTCGAGCGGATGATCCTCGACGTGCATGGCCAGCCGCTTGGTCTTTGGATCGAGGGACGGTCCCTTGGGCACCGCCCACGACAGCAGCACGCCTTGGTATTCGAGGCGGAAGTCGTAGTGCAGATGGCTCGCCAGGTGTTTCTGCACGCAGAAGAAGAGCCCCTGCTTCGGCTCCTTCGTGGCGCGCTCGGAGGCGAGCTTCAGGTCACCGGCCGGTTCGGGGGTAGCGGTGAAGTTGCGTTTCTGTTTGTATTTTTCCAGCACCATAAGCTGTCCCGGCTCACGGCTGTTCCGCGACGCCCACCAGGTCCGCCAGGCCCACGACTTCCACGAAGCTCACGAAGTCCACAACGCTCACAGGGGCCATGCCGAGATGACGATAAGGTCCGTGCGGTGACGGCCCAGTCAATTCACTTCCCCCATCAACCGCTTGATTGGCCGCACGAACAGCGCCAGCAGGATGCCCGCTCCGATCGCGAACAGACCCACGGCGCCGAACAGGCTGGGCAGGGCCCATGACTCGTAGAGCGAAGACACCCGGCCGCCGATGAAATTGCCAACCGACGTCGCGAGAAACCACACCCCCATCATCAGACCGGCGATGCGCGCCGGCGCGAGCTTGGTCATGGCGCTCAGGCCGACGGGGCTCAGGCAGAGCTCACCGCACGTGTGGAGAAAATACGTCGCCGTCAGCCACATCGGGCTGACCTGCATTCCCTGTTCCGCCATCCGCGCCGCCCAGATCAGGATCGCGAATCCCGCGCCGACGAGAACCAGTCCGATCGCGAACTTGGCGGGGCTCGATGGCTCCTGCCTGGTTCGCGCCAGGCGCAACCATAGCCAGGCGAACACCGGCGCGAAAATGATCAGGAAAAGCGAGTTGAGCGACTGGAACCAGCTGCTCGGGTAGGCCCAACCGAGCACGACGTTCTGCGTGTTGCGATCGGCGAACAGGTTCAGCGTTGATCCCGCCTGCTCGAACACCGACCAGAACAGCGCGGCGGCGAGAAACAGCACGCCGATCACGTAGAGCTTCTTGCGCTCGTCCGGCGTCCAGTTGCTGCTGGTGAACAGCCAGCCGAAAAACAACACGACGATCCCCAGCAGCATGATGCCGGCACCATCGGCGACCTGCCGTGGCGTCACCGGAATCGCGCCCGTGTAGGCACCGACGCCGAAGGCGATCAACATGGCCGTGAGCATCGCTACCACGGCGATCGTGTTGCGGCGGAGCCGTGCGGCGGCCTGGGGCGAGGCGGCCGGGGCCGGCAACAGGCCGGCGTCCCCCAGGTTGCGGCTTCCGAGCACGTACTGGATGACGCCGAGCGTCATCCCGATTCCGGCGGCGGCGAAGCCGACATGCCAGCTCACTTTTTGTCCGAGGTAGCCGCACACCAGCGGCGCGATGAACGCGCCGAGGTTGATCCCCATGTAGAAGATCGAGAAGCCGGCGTCGCGCCTGATATCGTCCTTCGCGTAGAGGCGCCCGACGATGACGCTGACGTTGCCTTTCAGGAGCCCCGTGCCAATCACGATCAGGAACAGCCCGATATAAAACGTCGTCAGCGCCGAGAAGGCCATGAGGAAGTGGCCGGACGCGATGATGATGCCGCCATAGAGGACGGCGCGGCGCTGGCCGATCAGGCGATCGGCAATCCACCCGCCCGGCAGCGTCGTCATGTACACCATTGAAGTGTAGAGGCCGTAGATGGCGCCGGCCGTCGCGGTGTCGAAACCCAATCCGCCGGCGGCGGCCGAGGCGGTCATGAACAGGATGAGCAGGGCGCGCATCCCGTAGTAGCTGAAACGTTCCCACATCTCGGTGAAGAACAACGTCGACAGGCCGCGCGGGTGCCCGAAAAACGCGGTGTCAAGGGAGGCGGCCGGGTCTGCCATTGAGCCGAGTGTAACCTAAGGCCGTACACTGGCAGAGTGGAGACTGACGATTGAAGTGTCGAGATTGCGGCGCGGTCGCTGGCCTGGCGCTGGCGCTGGCGCTGGCGCTGACGTCGTGCGCCAGTGCGCCGAAGGCGAGAGCCCCGCAGGGTGCTGCGCCGGTCGTCATGGCGGGGGCGCCGCCCGTGGCGACGCCGACGGCGTCACACGCGCGTGCCGATCGCGTCCAGGGCTTCGCGCTGGTGCCGCGACCTGCAACCGTGGACGTCATCGCGGCCGACGGGTTCACACTCGCGGCGAACACCCTGGTCGTCGGTCGATCTGCCGGTGCCGACGTGGCGCGCGTTGCCGCGATGCTCAGAGAATTCTGCCGCCGGGCGACGGGCGCCCCAGCCGTCAAGTCCGTCGGCGGGACAGCGCCCGACGCTCGGGGCGAGGGCGGCCATATCGAGCTGGTCATCGACCCGCAACTGAGCGCGCTCGGCGGCGAAGGCTACGACCTGACGATCGCGATGGACGGCATTCGACTGAACGCCGCCGCGCCAGCCGGCCTCTTTTATGGCGCGCAGACGCTTCGCCAGCTGCTGCCGTCATGGGGTGAATACGAAGCGCTGCTGTTCCAGCGGCCGCGGCTGGTGACGCTGCCGGCGCTGCACATCCGCGACACGCCGCGATACCCCTGGCGTGGCGCGATGCTCGATGTCGCGCGGCATTTCTTTTCGGTGGACGAGGTGAAGCGCTACATCGAGCTGCTCGCGCTGTCCAAGATGAACCGGCTCCACCTGCACCTGGCGGACGACCAGGGCTGGCGCATCGAGATCAAGAAGTGGCCGGCGCTGACGACGACGGGCGGCCGGACTGAAGTCGGCGGCGGCCCGGGCGGGTTCTACACCCAGGCGGAGTATGGGGATCTCGTCGCCTACGCGTCCGAGCGATTCGTCATGATCGTGCCCGAGATCGACCTGCCGGGGCACACGAACGCGGCGCTGGCGTCGTACGCCGAGTTGAACTGCAGCGGCCAGGCGCCGCCGCTCTTCACCGGAACCGAAGTCGGCTTCAGCGCGCTCTGCGTCGAGAAGGAGCTCACCTACAATTTCATCGACGATGTGATTGGTGAGATTGCCGCGCTGACGCCGGGTCCGTACTTCCACATGGGCGGCGACGAGGTCAAGACGCTGACGGCGGCGCAGTACCGCGCGTTCGTCGAGCTGGTCCAGGCCATCGTCAGCAAGCACGGCAGGCAGATGATCGGCTGGGACGAGATCGCGGCGGCAACGCTGCTGCCGTCGTCGATCGTCCAGCACTGGCGGCCTGACGCCGCCCACGGGGAACTGGCGCGCGCGCCTCACCTGATCCTGTCTCCAGGCGACCGCACCTACCTGGACATGAAGTATGACCCCGACACCGCCCTCGGCTTGACCTGGGCGGGTTTGATCGCGGTGAAGACCGCGTACGACTGGGACCCGGCCACGCTCGTGCCTGAAGCGGCCGCTTCCGTGGTCCTCGGCGTGGAGGCGCCGCTCTGGTCCGAGACCATCGCGAACATCCGCGATGCCGAGTTCCTTGCGATGCCGCGGCTCGCCGCGATCGCCGAACTGGGCTGGTCGCCGGCGCAATCGCACGACTGGGAAGACTTCCGGGCGCG